>JAWERH010000074.1:0-4494 GCA_032482215.1 Veillonella sp.
GAACGTGCTAACGAATCTTGGGACGCATTACAAAAATAATCAATCTACAATTTAACTAGTATCGTTATATAACGTACATAGGAGTACATCATGAAAAAATTACTACTCTGTAGTCTAGCTTTGGTCATGGTTGTACTAGCAATAGCTGGGTGTGGTAAATCCACATCCAGCTCTTCTGCTACTACGAAGGAACTTACCTTTAATGGTCAAACCTACACTGTACCAAAGGATCCGCAACGCATCGCTGTTCTTTCAAACTCTGTATTGTCTATGCTATACGCAGTGGATGGCAAGGCTATCTCCCGTGCTAGCACAACAGATAAATTAGCTCCAGATTTAGAAGCATTACCTGCATTAGGTCAAACGGCTAATATCAACATGGAACAATTATTAGGATTGAAACCGGATTTGGTATTGGGTTTGGAAAATCAACATAAAAAATATGAATCCCAATTACAATCTAACAATATTCCAGCAGTGCTTTTTAATTACGATGGCATCAAGGATAATGTACCAATGCTAACATTCCTTGGTGAGTTAACAAACCATCAAGATAAGGCTAAATCTGTTATTACTAGCTATGAAAGCAATATTACCAAGGTAAAAGATGCAGTTAAGAATCAACAGCCTGCACGTGTTGCCGTGTTACGTGCCACAGGAAAGGGTGTAACTGCTGAAACTGATGAAGCAGTTACTGCATCTATGGTCAAAGAATTAGGTATGACAAATGTTGTAACATCTCACCTAGATGGTACAGCTAAAGATAAAACGGTACCGTATTCTCTTGAAACATTAACCGCTGATAACCCTGATATTATCTTCGTTGTTACAATGGGTAAAGAAGAAGAAATTACAAAAGCTATGAAACAAGCTATGACAGATAATCCTGCATGGGCTAATTTAAAAGCTGTACAAAATAACCGCGTAATATATTTACCATCTAAACTATTCCTATTAAACCCAGGTCTACAAACACCAGAAGCTATGGCACGTTTAGTTAAAGAAGCCTATGGTATTAATGTTACATTCTAACATATTGCATCATGCGAAAGAGGGCATCCCCCAAATAGGGAATGCCCTCTTTTTTATTAATATCAAGCTACTCAACTAATCCTTTAACGCGCACATATTTTTTATTATCAAATGTATCAAGTTGTACATCTACAGAGAAAACATCTCTAAACAACTCATCCGATATTATTTTATTTGTTTCTCCTGACGTTACTAAATACCCTTCTTTTATAACAGCCATATGATGTGAATATTGAACCGCCTGTGTTAGTTCGTGAAGTACCATGAGAACGGTTAAATTTTGTTCCTTATTTAAGCGTTTCAATAACTCCATAATTTCTAATTGGTGATTAATATCTAAATACGTTGTTGGTTCGTCTAAGACTAATAATTTTGGTTGCTGTGCTAGTGCCATAGCAATCCAAACGCGTTGCCGTTCGCCACCAGATAGGGATGGGATTAATTGTTCTCTCAAATGATTCGTTTTCGTGATATGTAACGCATAGTCAACGATTTCACGATCTTCTTTAGCCGTGTTTTTCCACCAATTTTGGTATGGATACCGTCCACAATATACCAATTCTTCTACGGTCATATCCTTTGGCATATTAGGCACCTGTGGCAGAAATGCCATTTGACGTGCCAATTCATTTTGTGAATACGACTGTAATGGTTTACCTAAAATAGTCACACATTCACGAGGACTATGAATATATCCAATCATAGACCGTAAGAGTGTACTTTTACCACAACCATTAGGTCCTATTAATGTCGTAATTTTACCGATAGGAACCGATACATTAATATCATGTAGAATATGACGATTGCCAAGAGTTACGGATAACTGTTTTACATCAATAGCGGTATTCATTAGTTATCCCTCCTCAATAGATATAAGAAGAATGGCGCTCCAAAGAATGCCATAATAATGCCCACTGGTACCTCTATAGGGCTCCACATAACACGTCCTATTGTATCACTGACAACAAGTACTAACGCACCTAATAATGCCGATCCAGGCAGTAAATATGCATAGTCGTTACCGATTATAAGACGTAACATATGGGGAATAACCAAACCTACAAATCCGATAAGCCCAGCTATACTTACAGCACCAGCCGCTAAAAGAGCAGCCACTGCAGTCATAATAAACCGTGTTTGTTCTACCTTAAGGCCTAATCCCTTTGCAGTTTCGTCACCTAAACTTAAAATGGTAAGTCGTTTAGCTCCTAAACAGGCAAAAATAAGACCGACTAACGCGTATGGGAACAGAACCTCTACTTGAGGCCAACTGCGTGCAGCCAAGCCCCCTACCATCCAAAGTAAGGCTCCTTGCACACGATCTCCATAGAATACAAGTAGTGCAGAAATACCAGAGCCTAAAAAAGCAGCCACTGCAACACCAGCCAAGATGATACGGCTTGGGCGTACACCATTCTTCCAAGCAAGAGCATATACCATCATCGCCGCAGCCATAGCACCTAAAAAGGCTACCAACGGAACTATATAGTCATACCCAGGAAATAAAATAAATATGATAACACCAGCTAATCCAGCACCAGAGGATACCCCTACAATCTGTGGATCTGCTAGAGGATTTTTCATAACTGCTTGCAAAATTGCACCAGATACAGCTAGACAAGCCCCCACTAACGCAGCTACAATATTGCGAGGCAATCGAATATTCCAAATAATTTGTGAAGATGTATCAGTTAGCTCACTAGACCATAATGTATGCCAAATCTCAGCTAATGATACGGGTGTTGATCCCCAAATAAGAGATATAATCATGCTCGAAATAACGGCGATGATTAAGATAAAAATCACTGATACGCGAAATAATTTTCGTTCATTACTTGATGCCATATGAACCCCCCTCTCAAAAATTAACTACATTATAAGAGATCTAATACATTATATTTGACTATGTTTAGCAATTATTGTGAAAAATATATACAGTAAAACCCGAATCGCAGAACTACAAAAATACGATTCGGGTTTTGTATTATTTAGACTCTTTACCTTCTACGAAGAGCATATCATTGCGTTTTACGTCTGTGTAAAGCAATGCATTACATACGGAAGCAGCGATTGGGCTACCACCTTTGTTGCCTTTTACAGTAATGTAAGGAACTGGAGATACTTCCATCAAATAATCTTTGGATTCTGCAGCACCTACGAAGCCTACAGGGATACCAATGATAAGAGCTGGTTTAACACCTTCTTCAAGAGCTAAACGCAATACTTCGTACAATGCTGTTGGCGCATTACCGATAGCAACGATTTGGCCTTCTAATTGTTTGCCAAATGTACGCATAGCTGCAATGGAGCGAGTTACACCCAATTCTTTAGCCATTTTAGCTACGTTTTCGTCTTTGATTAAACAGTGTACTTCGTTACCGCGAATTTTAAGAGCAGGTTTAGAAATACCTGTGCGAACCATTTCCACATCTGTATAAATATCTGCACCATTATCTAATGCTTCGATACCTTTTTGAACAGCATCAGGGCTCATTTTTACGAGTTGAGCGTATTCAACGTCGCCAGACGCATGAACAGTACGAGATACTACGCGTACTTCATCATCTGTTAAACCTAAATCTTTTACATAATCGTAAATGATTTCCATACTTTTATCTTCAATGGCTTTAGGATTTTTAACGTAATCCATTCGTGTCCTCCCATAATTTAAAAAATTCATCATTAGATGATACCACGTGGCTTTCAATCTTAACACGTGGACGATCAATAACAATAACATGGATTCCAAGATCCATAGCTGCTTGTAATTTTGTATCAGCACCACCTACAAGTCCAGAGTTTTTCATAACTACAACGCTCGCCTTCGTATCGTGGAACATGATTCGGTTCATATCGTAAGAGAATGGACCTTGAACAGCAACAATGCGTTTTGGACTTACATTGAGGTCTTCCATCATTTGTAAAACCTCTGCAGTAGGCAAAATGCGCGTCCATACTTCGCAATCTTGCAAAGCTTCAGATTTAGCAAAGATGTGCATTGTTTTACTGCCTGTAGTCAAATACACATGGCTATTATTTTCCTTCGCTAATTTACCTGCTAGATTAGCTGCTTCTACTTCGTCCACTACGATATGCAATTTATCATAATCTGGCAATGGTACCTCTTTACGTTCGAAACGAACAAAAGGAATACCTTCAGCTTTTGCTGCATCTTGAGCCGTAGCCGTAACGATAGCAGCATACGGATGGCTTGCATCGATTAATAGGCGCACATTGTGCTTCTTAATTAAGTCTTGCATAGCCTCTTGGTCAAGACGGCCCGTATGTACGCTAATACCTTTATGAGCAGCAAGCTCTGCACCATATTGACTTACAACCGTAACAAGCACATCTTCGCCAGTTCGTTTTTGGATTTCTACCGCTAAGGTACGACCATCCAAAGTGCCGGCAATGACCCAAATCATAATTTGTAGCCTCGAGGTGTAATCATGCGACCATTTT
>JAWERH010000075.1:0-7076 GCA_032482215.1 Veillonella sp.
GAAGTCATTGAACGTATATTTTGCTCATCGCCCTTAAAGGAGGTGTACCATGCAGCCATTTGTACATTTACATAGTCATACAGAGTTTAGTTTGCTGGATGGTATCAGTCGTTTGCCTGACATGGTACGTCGTGCGAAGGAGTTAAATCAGCCAGCCATTGCCATTACAGATCACGGCAATATGTACGCAGCCATTTATTTTTATAAGGAATGTGTGGCCCAAGGCGTTAAACCGATTATTGGCTGTGAAGTATATGTCACAGAAGGTAGCCGTCTTGATAAGCAGGAAGGTCGCAGCCGTGAACGATTAAAACATCTTATCTTGTTGGCAGAAACCATGGAAGGGTATCGTAATCTCGTTAAAATCGTGTCGAAAGCCTCTACTGAAGGGTTTAATTATAAGCCTCGTGCAGACCGCGATTTATTGCGCCAATACAGCAAGGGCATAATTGCCCTCAGTGCTTGTATTCAAGGGGAGATTCCTCAGTATATTTTGCAAGATAATATGGAAGGCGCGAAGCGATCCATTGAATGGTATATCGAGACGTATGGCAAGGACAATTTCTTCTTAGAAATTCAAAATCATGGCTTGCCAGAGGAGGCAAAAGCTCAAGAGGAGCTGATTAAACTCAGTAAAGAGTATGGTCTTGGCATCGTGGCATCTAATGACTTCCACTATGTATTAAAAGAGGATGCAGACGCGCAGGATATTAAGGTATGTATTTCTACAGGCCGTCGTCGTGCTGAGGTAGATCGCTTAAAATTCCCGAATGATGAGTTCTATCTAAAATCTGGGGATGAGATGGCAGAGCTATTTGGACATATTCCAGGGGCCATCGAAAATACCTTAAAAATTGCAGAACGCTGCAATGTAGAGTTTAACTTTGATGAACATCACTTGCCGCACTTTGATGTGCCAGAAGGGGAAACGTCTAAGACCTATTTGCGCAAGGTTTGTGAACGAGAAATTCCACGCCTCTATGGTGAGACCTCTGAAGAGTTACAAAAACGCCTCGACTACGAGTTAGATGTTATTGGCACCATGGGCTTTGAGGATTACTTCCTTATCGTATGGGACTATGTACGCTATGCCCGTGAGCATGATATTTTAGTAGGTCCCGGTCGTGGTTCGGCAGCAGGTTCTGTGGTTGCGTATTTACTTGGTATTACAGGCCTTGACCCATTAAAGTACGATTTGCTCTTTGAACGATTCTTAAATCCAGAGCGGGTAAGCATGCCTGATATCGATATTGACTTCTGCTATGAAAAGCGTGGTCAAGCCATCGAGTATGTAACGCGAAAATACGGACAGGAGCGTGTGTCTCAGATTATTACCTTTGGTACTGAGGCAGCGCGTGCCGTAATTCGTGACGTAGGTCGCGTGCTTGACTTGCCACTGGCGGAAGTGAACCGCATTGCTAAGATGATTCCCAACGAATTAGGAATTACCTTAGATAAGGCTCTACAAGGGAAAGAGTTAAAAGCGTTATACGAAGCTGATCCAAATGTTAAAGAGTTATTTGATTTTTGTAAAAAGCTAGAAGGCATAGCGCGAAATTCATCCACTCATGCGGCGGGCGTCGTAATTTCCGCAGATCCTCTAGATGACCATGTACCGGTACAAAATGCTAATGAAGAAGGCTTTGTAACGCAGTATGATAAGGATAACATCGAGGAATTAGGCCTCTTAAAGATGGACTTCTTAGGTCTCCGTACCTTGACGGTTATGGGGGATGCTTTAAAGCTCATCAAGGCGAACCGCGGTATTGACCTCGATTTAGATGCAATACCACTCGATGATAAGGCGGCTTGTGATATTCTCACTAAGGGGGATACCTCTGGTGTATTCCAGCTCGAATCAGAAGGTATTACGAAACTCGTTATGGACCTTAAGCCTGAACATTTTGAAGACTTAATTCCATTGGTAGCTTTGTACCGCCCAGGCCCACTGGGCTCTGGCATGGTGGCGGACTTTATCGACCGCCGTCACGGTAAAAAAGAGGTTACCTATTTACATCCTATTTTGGAACCAATACTAAAAGATACCTTTGGTGTGATCTTGTACCAAGAACAGGTTATGCAGATTGCATCCGCCATGGGCGGCTTCTCACTTGGTCAAGCGGACTTAATGCGCCGCGCCATGGGTAAGAAAAAGGAATCTGTGCTAAAGGCGCAGCGCGAGTCCTTTATTCAAGGCTCCGTAGCGAACGGTATTACCGAGTCCATTGCAAATGAAGTATTTGACTTGCTCGTATACTTCGCAGGCTATGGCTTTAATAAATCACATAGTGCCGCCTATGCGTATATTGCATACCAAACGGCGTATCTGAAAGCCCACTATTTCCCTGAATTCATGGCTGCTACCATGACGAGCTTTATGCAGAACATGCAAAAGTTGACGTATTATATCAATGCCTGCAAGAAGCATAATGTTAAGGTGCTAGGCCCAGATATTAACTATTCTGAGCGCAGCTTTGCCGTGCAAGGTGATGCCATTCGTTTCGGCCTTGGAGGCATCAAGAACGTAGGGGACAATGCTATTGATCGCTTGATTACTGAGCGCAATGAGCACGGTCTATATACGGATATTGTGGACTTCTGCAAACGTGTTGACAATAAGGTTGTTAATAAACGACTTCTTGAAAGTCTCATTCGGTGCGGTGCCATGGATGGTTTCAAGGAAAACAGAAACCAATTGTTGCATATGTATGAAAGCGCTCAAGCTGTTGGTGCGAAAGAGCAAAAGGATGCCGCTATGGGCACCATGAGCCTCTTTGGCGATATAGAGGAGTCCGTTGATTTCATCCCTGTACCTAATGTGGAGGATTTATCGGAAGATGATAAATTGAAGGATGAAAAGGAATATACAGGCTTTTACATTACAGGCCATCCATTGCAAGGCTATGCTAAGGAATTAGAGGGCCTTTTTGAGCTAGGTGCTCTCGTGGAAAACCCAGAGCAGTATGACGGTCAAACCATTACCTTTGGCGGTTTGATTGAAAATAAGACGGACCGCATGACAAGGCGGAACGAGGTTATGTCCATTCTTCGTATCGAAGATTATTCTGGTGCGGCTAACGTAGTGGCGTTCCCTAAGGTCTTTAGTCAAAGTCAACAGTTCCTGGCTGTGGATATGATCGTCAAGGTAAAAGGCCGCGTTGATGCGGATGAAAAGGGTGTGCAAATTATTGCAGACCGCATTATGCCATTAAAGGTAAACTATAGTCAGGCAAAACATGTGGCCATCCATATTTATAGCCAATATGATACGCCAGAAAATAGTGAAGCCTTAAAACGAGTGTTAACGAACACCGCAGGCTCTGTGCCAACGTCGTTATACTTGCACCGACAACGGAAACGCATTAACTTGCCACCGAATATGTGCTTTGACCCTAGTGATGAATCCATCAAGGCTATTGAAGCTATTCTAGGCGATGGCTCCGTAGAGGTACAATAATATATGCATAAGAACCTCAATAGAGGTTAAGGTGGTAATAAATATATTCACTACTTAATAACACATGTTGCGTAGGGCACAGATAGCTTTTACCAACATTGATATAATATATGAACATCCAAAAGGGATGGTTTTCATAGGAGGAACAATGAAACGTACAAAAATCGTATGTACTGTAGGTCCGGGAACGGATAAATTTGGTATCTTAGAAGATATGATGCGAGCTGGCATGAACGTAGCTCGTTTCAATTTCTCTCACGGATCTCATAAAGAGCAAGCAGAGCGCATGCAAATGGTGCGTGATGCGGCGATGATTGTAAATAAACCAATCGCCTTATTGCTCGATACAAAAGGCCCAGAGGTGCGCCTCGGCCTATTTAAAGAGGGCAAAGTATTCCTCGAAGCAGGCCAACAATTCACGTTGACTACAGATGATGTGGAAGGCACAAAAGAGATTAGCTCTGTGAACCACAAAGGTCTTGTAGGCGATGTGTCCGTAGGGAATAAAATCCTTTTGGCTGATGGTCTTGTAACACTTAACATCGATGCCATCGAAGGGAATAACATCATTACTACCGTTCAAAACAGTGGTGAAATCGGTAACCGTAAACGGGTGGCTGTGCCAGGTGTAGCGCTTAGCTTGCCCCCTGTATCTGAACAGGACGAAGCGGACTTGCGCTTTGGCTGTCAACAAGGTGTGGACTTTGTAGCCGCATCCTTCATGCAACGCGGTAAAGACATTGTAGCCATTCGCCGCATCCTTGAGTCTGAGAAAAAAGATATCAAGATTATCGCAAAAATTGAAAATGCTGAAGGCGTTAAAAACATCGATGAAATTTTGGAAGTAGCAGACGGTCTCATGGTTGCTCGCGGTGACCTCGGTGTAGAAATTCCTGCAGAAGAGGTGCCAGTACTTCAAAAAATGATGATCGAAAAATGTAATGACTTGGGTAAACCAGTTATTACGGCAACCCAAATGCTAGAGTCCATGATTCAAAATCCACGTGTTGTCTGGTGAAACTGCAAATGGTGCTTACCCAGTAGAGGCGGTTACGACTATGACACGCATTGCTGAGGTAACAGAACAAGCTGCTATTTACGATAGCAAAAGCCGTGCTCGTCAAGATGTGGATATGACGACTACCAGTGCTGTATGTTTAGCAAGCGTGCGCATCGCTCAAAACCTTGGGGCTGCTGCTATTTTGACATGTACTGAATCTGGTCATACTGCAATTAGCACTGCTCGGCATCGTCCGGCTTGCAAAATTATTGCTGTAACACCGCATGAAGAAACAATTCGCCGCATGCAATTATGCTGGGGCGTAGAGGCTATTAAAGGTCATGAAATCGTTAACTCTGATGAAATGGTTAAACAAGCGATTACAGGTGCTCTTGGCACAGGTGCCATTGAGTCTGGTGACTTAGTTGTGGTAACGGCTGGCGTACCATCTGGTGCGACAGGTACTACAAATATGATTCGCGTTCATATTGCAGGCCAAGTACTCTTATCTGGTAATGGTATTTTGCGTAAATCCGTTACAGGCACTGTATTTATTGCTGCTAATCATAAGGGCAATTATGAAAGCTTCAAAGACGGCGACATCCTTGTGGTGGGCACAATGGAGCCTGAATTAATGGCTATTGCAAAACGTGCAGGCGGCATTATCGCTGTTGAAGATGGTTATACCTCTGACAGTGCTATTGCTGGCATTACCTATGGCATTCCTGTAATTTTAGGTGCTAAAAACGCTCATGACGTACTCCTTGAAGGTCAAGAGGTAACAATCGACGGTGAACGCGGTAAGGTATTTGCAGGCATTGCTAATGCTCGCTAGTTAGTGATAATAATTTTATAATATAGGGACTGTCTAATTTCGTGATGGAATTAAGTGACGAAGTGTAGACTAGTCAAAATATGAATGCTTAATACAAGGAGTGAGACTATGAATCCATATAATGTAACAGGACCTAGTAATTCTCAAGTTGCTCAGGTTGAAAGTATTGTATCCCAACGTTTGAAGGGATCCTTCTTGTGGATGGTTGTAGGTTTATTTACGACTATCGGTGTTGGAGTGGCTGCGTTGGCAAATCCAAACTGGCTACGCTTTGCATACGAAAACTTTAATATTATTCTATTAGTTGAACTAGGCGTAGTATTCCTATTTAGTGCTCGTGCGTATACTGCCAATGTTATGACTTTAAAAGGCATGTTCTTCCTCTATAGTGCATTGAATGGCCTTACATTGACCTTGATATCTTTGCGATATAATGTATTTGAAGTAGTTATTCCAGCGTTAATCGGCACGTTAGCGTTCTTCATTGGCTTTGCCGTGGTAGGGGCTACTACGAAACGTAATTTGTCATCCCTAACACCATATGTAATGGCTGCCTTACTTGGTATGATTATCGTATCTTTTGTGATGATAGGGGCTCGTTATTTTAACTGGGCTGTACTTAGTGGCTTTAGCGATACTGTTAGCTTAGTTCTAGGTTATGTAGGGGTTGTAGTATTCTCCATCTTTACAGCTATCGATGTGAACCGCATTAAAAATAATGTGACACAAGTAGCGCTCTTGGAGGATGAAACCATTTTAGACCGCATTGAAATTACAGGTGCTTTGAGCCTATACTTAGATTTCATTAACTTATTCTTATCCTTATTGCGCATCTTTGGTAATAAGCGATAAAAGGAGATTGTATGGATAATAGAGAATGGCAAACCTTTGTAACCGTTGTGGATGAAGGGAATATTACAAGGGCTGCAGAAAAATTATTTTTATCACAACCGGCTTTAAGCTATCGGTTGCGCCATATGGAAAAAGCCTTAGGCCATTCTCTGTTGTTGCGAACTGCTGAAGGGATTGCTCTTACGGCACAAGGCGAAATTTTTTATGACTACTGTAAAAGAATGATGCAAGATCAAGAGGCCTTAGAAAATGCTATGAATTCCGCTTCTGGTAAGATTCAAGGGACCTTAAAAATCGCATCATCCATCAATTTTGCAGACTATGAACTACCAGCTTTACTGAAATCATTTCGAGAGCAATATCCGGATGTGCATATTCAAGTTAAGACTGCTTTCAGCCATCAAGTAGTAAAAATGTTTAATTCTGGTGACTGTATGGTTGCCTTTTCTCGTGGTGGCTATGAAGTATCTGGTAAATCTGAATTACTATTGGAGGAACCGTATTGTTTGGTTTATAAAGAATTAGTATCACCTGAGTCGTTAGAGAAGGTACCATTCATTAAATATCAAACAGATGCGTCTGTAGCAAACATTATTGAAACGTGGTGTGCTGAGCATTTTGAAGAACCACCGAGTGTTGCGATGGATGTAAATTCTATGAGTACGTGCCGTCACTTTGTACGCGCCGGCCTTGGATGGTCCATTTTGACCTATATGGGCCTTGGTTCTTGTAAGGATAGAGATATATATGTAAGTCCATTGCGTAGCAAAGATGGTACCTATATCACTCGTGATACAAATATGGTATATACAAAGGATGCGGAAAATCTTGTAGTAGTTAAAACATTCATTGAATATGTTCGCGATTACTATAAAAAACATACTGTTGTAGATAATAGTATTTTTAGAGAATATAAAGGATAGATTATACAA
>JAWERH010000076.1:0-891 GCA_032482215.1 Veillonella sp.
GTTTCATAGGTCCTCCTCTATTAGAACACAATTATATACAGAATATTATAACATTTCTATGAAGATTAGTAAAAAACTAACGCTTTACTAGTACCTCATTAATCGATTTTCTAGGTCTAGGATACACAGGCTCATCTAGAATACCTATGCCAATGATTACCTGTACATCTAGTACTATCTAAATCTATTCTATCCATTCCTACAAAAGAATAGTATTTAAACTATTATCATTGTCATATTGTAATACTCTCAATAATGCTTTAATATTCTAATTATATACTATATAGCGTAATCTATACTATTTAAATACACAGAGGATTTACCATGAAAAAACGTCTTACTCTCATACAAATGGACGTCCACGTAAACGACGTAGAGTATAACTACAATCGCGTTCAAGAATTATTGACTCAATCTCTATCTGAAAGTCCAGATATTATTATTTTACCTGAAACTTGGAACACAGGCTTTCACCCATCAGATGATTTAATTACGATTGCCGACAGAAATGGAGAAAGAACAAAATCATTGCTCACCTCCTTTGCAAAAGAGCACAACGTGAATATCGTAGGCGGCTCTGTCGCTGTAGCGAAAGATGATCTAGTATTCAATACATCTTATGCATACAACCGTGAAGGTACCCTCGTAGGTGAATATTCAAAAATGCACGGCTTTAGCCCTGCTAAAGAAGACAAATACTTTGCTAGCGGCACTCATACGACCCATTTTGAATTAGATGGAATTCCTTGTAGCACTGTTATCTGTTACGACATCCGCTTCCCTGAGCTGGTGAGAATGGCTGCATTGCCAGGTACAGAATTATTATTTGTGCCTGCTCAATGGCCTACGATGCGTTTACGTCATTGGCAAGTACTCAATGAAGTACGAGCC
>JAWERH010000076.1:901-10303 GCA_032482215.1 Veillonella sp.
CGAAATGGATACGAACGAAGGCATTGCTTCCGTAGATATCGACCTTACCGTAGTCGAAGATATCCGTAAAAAAATTAACATCTTTAGAGATCGCAAACCAGAACTCTACAACCTATAACATAAAGGCACATTGTTATTGAATTTCTCATTATATTAGGAAAAGTATTCATTTAACAATGTGCCTTTAGTTTAGTTTTGTTTTGTTTTGTTTTATTTTTATTGTACTGTATGGAGGAAATAAATTACTCTAGTTTGTTCTGGATTAATGACCATACTTTAAAACTCAATAAGGCGCCACATATCCTCTGGAACTTGTTCTAGAGGTTTGTTCTTAGCTATAGCGTCTTTTAGAATATCAATCGTATCTTGTACTTCTTGTTTATCCTTTGTATTTGGATCGTGTAGAACGACACGATTTAAAGAGCCTTGTCCAAATTGTTTTAAGTATTCTTTTTCTACTTGATTAAGTTCACGACGTAAGTATTTCATAATGTATCCTCTATTTGTAAATTTCTTTTCGATGACCCACTTCTAACGCTAAAATAATACATCTATCATCATTAATATCAGCAATGACTCTATAATTACCAATGCGATAACGCCAAAGCCCGGTCTTATTAGCTGTCAATGATTTTCCTGAGTACCTAGGGTTCTCTACATTATCTACATTCTTTATGAGCCAATTAAAAAGATAACGTTGCGTTGATTTATCTAATTTAGAAAATTGCTTGTCAAACCGTTTAGAAAACTCAAGTTTATAAGCCATATTTTGCACGCATTTCCGCCACAGAATAAGTAACTGGATCTTGCTTATATTCTGCTAATGCTTTTTGACCTACCTTAAGCATCCATAAACTCAGCATAGGTTTTAAATAACTCTTCTTCTTGTTCATTTAAACGGACTGAAATATTTGCCATATAAAGCACCTCCCTATGTAATACATTGTATTACATAAGGAGGTCTTAGTCTATATTTTAAACTCCTGATCGTTATTATTTTAATAAAATTTTATATTTATAATATTGATAATCTACATTACTTATTAGATTGTAAAAAAGCAAGCTACATCGTATTTTACATACAAAAAAGACACACCACCCTTCTCTCGTCTCTCAGCGGCATGCCTTTTTATGTATATAGTTACTCTCGAACTATATCGTATGTCAGTCTGGCTAAACTCTCTCACAGTCCCTTTAACGACACGCCAGTATGTCACCTATAATATACAATTTTAAACGAAACATGTCAACAGTTTATAAAAATTTTATCTTTATTTATATGAATGTGAACTTTTCAAGATTATCCGCCAAAAGCCAAGTAATCACGAGTTAATTCTTGTTGTGGATCAGAGAATATTTGCTCTGTAGCGCCCCACTCTACAACTCGGCCATCATTCATAAAGACAGTGTAGTCTGCAATGCGTCTAGCTTGTTGTAAATTATGCGTAACAATGACAATCGTTTGTTTTACTTTTAGCTCTGTCAGTAATGATTCAATATGCAAACTATTCTTTATATCAAGAGCAGAACATGGCTCATCAAAGAGCATTACTCGGGGATCTACAGTCAAGCTTCGTGCAATACACAAACGCTGTTGCTGACCTCCTGACAAAGAACTTGCTAAACGTTTCATATCACTATTGATTTCGCTATATAATCCTGCCTGCTCTAAGCATTGTATAGCTTTAGCCTTTCTGTCTATAACAGATAGCTCTTTATAATAATTTAGGGCAAATAACATATTGTCTTCAATGGTGCCAGGAAATACGGTCGGTTGTTGTCCGATGAGACCGATTTGGCGACGTAACACTTGCGGATTCATTGATTCTACAGATAGTCCATCGTAAATAATTTGTCCATTAGTGACTTTTTTCGGTGCCTGTAAGCTACCGTTAAGTGTAGCTAGCAATGTACTTTTACCACAGCCGGACGGCCCAATCACAGCTGTAATAGCATGTTCTGTAATAGGCAAGGTTATATGTTGCAAAATAGGATGTCCATCAATGGACACCTCTATATTTTGAATATCCAATATAGTGCTCATCAAGACCGCCCTCCTATCCAGCGACAAATAATATTAATACAAAGTAATATAACCATCAACACGAAAGCTGTAGCATAAGCTAAATCTAATGAATAACCTTCGTTGACTAAAATGTACAGATGATATGGTAAGGCCATAAATGGATCTGTTATATTCGGTATGGACCGCGTATATAATACGGCGCCAGTGTACATAATCGGTGCGGTGGCCCCCATCGCATAGGCCGCTCCAAGGGCTATAGCGCTCAATCCGTCGCGCATAGCACTCGGTATGACCATATGCATCCATATATAACTTGGTGAAAGCCCCATATTGATGGCCGCCTCATACGTTTCACGAGGAAACTCGTGGAATACTTTCACAAGGCGCAAGGTAATAAAAGGTATAACCATTACCGTCAACGTAATCGACGCAGATAATAAGCTTTTATCGATACCTAAATATAAAATCAGTACACTATAACCAAATAAGCCAATCAATACAGATGGTAATCCGGACATACAGCGTAGAGTGAACAAAAAGCATTCTGATTTCCAACGAGAAATATTGCCATATACCATGTAAAGAGCACAAGGAACACTTACAATAGCAGCCATAGAAGCCGTTAATAAGCCCTCTAACATACTGCCGATTATGGCAGGGAATATACCCCCTTCTACACCGAGAGGCATGCCCGCTGGGTAGAGCCAGAGGAAATCAACGGTTATTAATGGCCCACCATGATACACAATGTAGGCACAAGCAGCGATGAGTATTGCCATAACTAGTACTAGACTGCCATAAGCCCAAGTAGCTAACGCAAGATTAGATAACTTCATGATGACCGTCCTTTCTAGTTTTCCAAGAATACATATAGACTAGAACATTAGTCAGTATCAAAATGATTAGCAATACTAAAGCTGCTACATATAAACCGCTATAATGCAAACTATTATACTCTACACTCCCCATTTCAAGCGCAATAAGAGATGGAATCGGCTCGGCCTTACCCAGCAAATCAGGCAAGATGGGAGCATTACCGACAACCATCATAACGGCCATGGTCTCTCCCATAGCACGAGAGAAGGCTAGCACAGAACTAAGAATGATCGAACCTTTAGCGCTAGGTAATATGATAGTTTTCATGGTATACCACGGTGATATACCAAGGCCTAACGCCGTTTCTTCATAACATCGACGATAGGTTTCGATGGATTCCGTACAGTGTGTCACAATATAGGGCAAAATCATAAAAGCTAATACGAGACTAGCCGATAAAATAGACTCACCAGTAGACAAAGAAAACATCGATTGAATGGCCGGAACCACTACGGCAAGACCGATAAAACCAACAATAACAGAAGGTATACCGGCAATCATATCTATAGTGGATAAGCAAAATTGACGAATACGTGGCGATACGCCTAGACTCAAACCTACAGAGGTACCAATCCCCAAGGGCAACGCCCATATCAAAGATAACAGCGATACATAGAGGCTCGCAGAAATAATATAAGCTAGACCTAATACAGGGCTCTGTGCCATAGGCTTCCAGACTGTACCAGTTACAATATCCGTCCAAGACATATGTATCAAAGCAGGCCACGCCTCTATCGCCATATAAAGCACAAGCCCTATATATAAGACGAGAACAGATACCGCCATAATCGGTACTATGCCAGATGTAAAACGATCTGATAAATGCATAGACTCTCCTTTCATAAGAAAAAAGCAAGGCCGCAGCCTTGCTTTTATTCTATCTGATTAGTTTACAGGAACAAAGCCCATTTTATGAATAACTTTACGACCTTCTTCAGACTTCAAATATTTTGTGAAAGCGTCTGCTACACCGCCCATATTACCTTTACCTACGATAAGAAGTGGACGTTGAATCATGTAAGAACCATCAGTAATCGTTTCATCTGTTGGTGCTACACCATCAACTTTGAAAGCAACGATTTGGCCTTTATTTTGACCCAACATGCCATACGATGCATAACCAATAGCATATGGATTTTCTTTAACTTTAGTTACAAGAGCACCCATAGATGGCGCTTGAATAGCGTCTTTAGTTACCTCTACAGAACCCATAATTTTTTGTTGGAATACTTCATGGGCACCGCCACCAAGATCGCGTGTTACTACGATGATTTCTTGATTAGGCAAGGAAGGATCTACTTGATTCCAAGTTTTATACTCGCCTGAGAAGATTTTAATAATTTCTTCTTTAGTAAGATTATCTTTTATGGCATATAAAGGATTCTCAGGATTTACGGCAATTGTTAAGGCATCAATACCTACTTTAATTTCGTTGTAGTCTTTTATTTTTGCTTTTTCGCTGTCTTTCACTTCTCGTGCTACTAAACCGAAGTCCGCAGTGCCGTCGATAACCGCTTTAATACCTGTGCCAGAACCACCAGAAGATACATAAATAGTAATATCTTTATCTGGTAAAGAGCTATCTGCATGATTCCAAGTTTTATTCTTTTCTGTAAAATCTGTAGCGATTTTAGAAATAACTGGCGCCAATGTGGAGGAACCATTATATGTCAATTGAGTAGATTGAGAGCTTTGATTAGAACCACAACCTACAGTAATAAGCATGGCTGCACCAACACAAGCAGCGAGTATAGCACGTTTAGTAAAAACTTTCATATACAATCTCCTTAAAATAACAATAATTAAGAACTATTCAGCATGAGTATAATTATACCAAAATATAAATCATCATTACAATAAATTTCAAACCCTATAGAATGCAGTATTTATACCACATGTTACTATATCCTAAGCCTACTATATACATATAAATAACATTTTTCTGTAAAATAATCATATATCAATTAATTTTATGATTCTAACGCTTAATTTAGTAGCATTAATCATTTACATAAATCGTCTATAAATGGTACTATTAGCAGTGCACTAGAATTTGGTTATTATGAAAGAAAGGTAATAACTATGTTTTCATTTCTACAACCAAAAGAGGCAAAACCATCGGTTCCACAGAAAAATATAGATTTCAATCTTTAGCCGGTGTATTTATTGGTTACGCTGCGTACTATATCGTTCGTAACAACTTTGCCTTATCAACTCATTTTTTATCAGATATCTTACACATGAGCAAAACGGAAATCGGTTTGCTATCTAGTGGTATGCTTATCGCCTACGGTCTAAGTAAAGGCTTCATGAGTAGTCTTGCTGACAAAGCAAGTCCTGCAAAATTTATGGCTTTCGGTCTTATTTGCTGTGCAATTATCAATATCTTTATGAGCTTTGCCGACAGCCTCGCTTTCTTCTTAGTATTAGTAGTTCTTAATGGTTTCTTCCAAGGCTTTGGTGTAGGCCCATCCTTCATCACACTTGCTAAATGGTATCCAAAACAAGAACGTGGTCGCTTTGGGGCAATTTGGAATATCTCCCATAATCTTGGTGGCGGTATCGTAGCACCAATCGTAGCTGCTGCGTTATACTTCACCACTACTGATCACTGGCAATTAGGCAGCTATGGCATTCCTGCAATTATTGCAATTGTAGTAGCTATTCTTATTTGCTTCTTGATTAAAGAAAGTCCAGAACGAGAAGGCTTACCACCAACTAGTGAAATCATTGCCGATACAGCTCATAAAGCACATAGAAGTGCAGAAGCCCCTCACCTAAGCACAAGACAAATCTTTGTACAATATGTATTAAAAAATAAAAATGCTTGGTATGTGTCTCTAGTTGATACATTCGTTTACATGATTCGTTTCGGTATGCTTACATGGTTGCCTATTTACTTATTACAAGTCGCCTTCTTATTCTTTGAATGGGCAGCCATTCCTTCTACACTTTTTGCAGGTTACATTTCCGATAAATTCTTCAAAGGTTATCGTATGCCACCAGCAATCATTGCAGTAAGTATTATCTTCTTCTGTATCTTTGGCTATTGGCAAAGTGAATCCCTCTTATGGGTTACATTCTTTGCTGCTGTTGTAGGTTGCTTAATCTACATTCCTCAATTCTTAGCATCTGTACAAACTATGGATATCGTACCTCCATTCGCTGTAGGCTCTGCTGTTGGTCTTCGTGGCTTTATGAGTTACATCGTAGGTGCCAACCTTGGTACAACACTATTTGGTGTTTTAGCAGATAAATTCGGTTGGAATGCAGGTTTCTATCTCCTAATGGTAGCATGTATTCTTTGCATTACATTCTGTGTACTTGCCCACTTTGGTGCAAAAGAATTAGATGCTAAAGAAGCAGAACTTGAACAACTCCAAACAGCTGAAGCTAACAGCTAACAACTAAATTCTAGAGCAAATAAAAAGGTAGTAACAAGAAATTGTTACTACCTTTTATTATTTAATAAGTTCGCCAAGAACCAAATTATGGGCCCTATGAATCTCATTTTCTTAATGGTATCCATCTTATCTAGAATGGGCTTAGGTATCTCTGCATCGCTTTCAATAGATACATATTCCTTATCAACATAAACGCCTTTTGAATACTCAGTCGTATGGCTCCCTTTTTCAACAATAAATGTATGAGTGCCATTAGCATCTTCATACTCTTCATAACGAGCTACATCCGCAAAATCTATATCTATATCCCCTCTTGTACCTATAACCATCTGATAGCCACGATGTACTACGTTCATGTCAGATGGCATCGCTTTACCACACACCTTTGTAAACTGATATGCACCAGGTGTTTTATTCCACCGGATCCAAAATTCTGCGTTATTCTTATGTTTGACCAGCTTATACTTATACCCAATCGCCCCATGAGTATCAATGTAGCGTATCTTGCCTAGGATCGTATATAAATCATTTCGGATTCGCAGCGTCTCGCCATAGTCAAATTTCATAAAATTCTCTCATACTAAAATCAATATATTATTAATTACTATGATTGTACATATAATATGAAATTCTGCCAATACAGATATATAAAAAAAGGTAGCAATATATATATATTGCTACCTTTTTTTATAATCAACCTTGTTGTAAGAAATATATTATGTAGTTTTTATCTGGACTAACTGCAGCACCTAGAGAATATGGATGATTCCTAGTGCCACCAAAATCAAATACATACAGTACATAATTGTCTGGTATTTCTATGGAATCTTCATTATATGACAATCTATGCAAATATTGTTTCTAAAGCTTTCGATTTTCTTTTTCACTATAAATTGGATACACTTTATCTTTGAAACGCTTATTTCCATAATCAGGTTTAGGCTTTAATGCATCTCGATCGTCTTGTATTCGTTTACGAGTTTCAAAATACCTCTTATACTTTGCACTATTGTCTTCATCTGGAATCTGTACCTTATTGAATTCTGCTAGTACTTGATTTTCCAACTCATATATTTCATCTACAGATTTATCAATTGGATTATCTTGTCGTTCTTGTATAAATTTACCCATCGGCACAGTTGTATTTTTTACAGTCAGTATCGATCTTGGAATTAATGCATATAGAGAATCTGCATAAGCCATATTCGAATCGATATATCGTTTAACATACACATTGGATATATCAACTTTTAAAACAACTACTTTAGAATTTGAAAGTGCTTCATCAATATATGTCTTTAATTGTTCCGGTGTGCCTCCAAATGCAAATTGTACATAAGCCCTACCTTGTAAAAAGCCTGGATTACTATGCATATGAATATTTTTTGCAAAGCCTGGTATTTTCTTTGGAAATCCAGATACGATAGAAAGTTGTTTATAATCCTTCGGATTATTGATAGGATACTGAATCAATTCTATCGGTTTTAAAAATTCTTCCAAAGATTCTTTAATCTCAGCTTTGGATCTTGGTGTAAATAGATCATGCCCTTTTCCCTTATTTTTATCTAAATATTCTCGAATTTCCCTTTCATTTGCTGCATCCCAATCAGCACGTGTTCGATAATCTTTAGTATTAACGGGATTCGTTAGCTTAATTTCCCCTTTACCATTCTTTTTCATATATGGGCTCACAATGCGTAAAGGTTTATCTCTACCACCAATAAAATAGCCTTCATTACGTGTTGATTCAGTATTATAGTGTTTAATTTCTTTTAGTGCTGTTTCATCCTTATCATTGTATAGTGGATCAAACGTTTTGTATCCACTTCCAAAATCAGGTTTTTCTGATGTTTTTAATCGTTGAGAACTGTGCTCCTTCTCCATCCGCTCTAATATAATTTCATCGCCAATTGATAGTGCCTTCGTATCTATCGATTTATCTTTTATAACAGCTTTAAAAGCACCAGGAATAACCTCAACAAAATCTACTTTTACTGGGCCTTTTGTTTGTACAAACTGTTTTAACTTTGTATTATTTTTTTGTTCAATACTTATATTTTGATTCTGACTATCTACTACTTCTGCTGCAAAACCAGACTGACTATATAATGCTAGTGAAAGCATCATCAGCACAAAATATTTCTTATTCATTTCTCTCTCCTATAGACGCCTACAACTTTTAATGTTATAGCAAAAAGGACCTACAGTAATCTGTAGGTCCTTATATATTTGGTGCGGTTGGAGGGACTTGAACCCTCACGAGCGTACGCTCACCACCCCCTCAAGATGGCGTGTCTGCCATTCCACCACAACCGCATGGAATACAAATAAAAAAAATGGCGACCCCGATCAGATTTGAACTGACGATCTTCGCCGTGACAGGGCGACATGTTAACCGCTACACCACGGGGCCGCATATCAACTCTCGTTGACTACTCGTATATATTAACATGAGGTAACCTACTAATGCAAGTACTTTTTTCTAATTTTTTGATGAATTTTTCCAAAATATATGAAATTAGGAACTATCTATTAAAAATCTCAAATATTAGCCATTTATATTTAGTATGCTTGAATATACTACAAATTATACCTATAATTACAGAAATCAAAACGCCTGTAAAGCGGATACTTTTTCTGATTTGTGACTATCTTAAAAACCAGCTTTAGGATAATAATAAAATTGGCACCTAAATTTCTTTAACAAAAACTAGGTACCAATTTCAACATAATTATATAAAATTGTTTATTATGGTATTTTTACAAGTATGATACAAATTATAAATGATCCCAAGGACCATCACGCAAATCTTGTTCCCAATAATACTCAACCTTCATATCACCACGTTTGACCTTATCGAATACCTTAGAACGTGCAGTGGTCATCACATTTTCACTATGCTTACCACCGAAGTACGCATATCGAGATTTACCCAATGTGTACATAACTGATACATAAGGTTCTACAGAACTAATATTACTTTTACCAATTCCTAGATCTACAGAAATATGAGGCGTCACATTCATTTTAGCGCCTACCTTTAATCCATGTATAGATTGCCACTTATGTTGGTCAATATAGTACATCTCTTCTGG
>JAWERH010000077.1:0-5851 GCA_032482215.1 Veillonella sp.
CCTAAAATCAGTTACAAAATTATGACAATATTGTTTGCTTACTAGCGTATTTAATCTTTACTACTATGACTTCAACTTACTAACAATAGCTTCCAGCTGTGCTTTCACATCCGCTAACTTTTGATTGGCTTCATCCAACTCAACCCTTTCTCTAGCTTCAGGTTGATAGGGCAAGCAAGATTGTAATAGGTCCATAATATCCTCTTCTTGTGTAGAGATGATTTCCTTCCAATCATGTAACTTTGTTTTACGCCCCAACTCTTTTGCTTGCTTGCGATATTCTGATGGGGTGGTATGAAAATGCTTTTTAAAAGCCACATTAAAAGCCTTAATATCTGCAAAGCCACAATTGATGGCAATATGAGCCACACTATCTGTAGAGTTAGCCAAACTTACGGTAGCCTCCCGTAGTCTCAAACGCAATACATATTCTAAAAAGGAAACACCTAATTGGCGTTTAAAGAACTGTGACGTATAATTCACATTATAACCGCCAATTTTAGCAATATCTTCCAATTCAATTTTTCGCTGATAGTTTTCGTCAATATAAGCAATCATCTTGTCAAAAGCAGCTTCCTTCATATCAGCAGGCTTTGTATTTGAATGAATAGACTTAACCGCCTCAATCTCGCTATATACATCACTAGCTAAGCCTAAGTAATGATGCTCTAACCACAACTGATTGGCCGGACTTTTACCGTCCACCATTAACAACATCATCATGGCTATATGGTGTCTCACTGATGTAAAGAACGGATTATAACGATTCGTTTCATCAGATCGAACCATAAATTGATACATACTAAAATTAGGATCAAATTGTTGGAAGAAGTTCTTCCCTACATGAATAACGAGGGCCGTTGTATCTTCTTCTAAAGCTAATGTAGCGTGTCCTACTTGAGGAGAAATAATAATTGTATCGAGTGGCTCCATCGTGAAAACCTCACTATTACAGCTCATCTCAATACGGCCCTTTAATAAGATAAGGATTTCCGTTTCTCCATGCCAATTGTAATGATACGTACTAACCTTGTATATATGGGAAATAATCCATATTAGCTATATGCTCCCTAAAATTTTAACAATAATTATTAAGTACCAAGTTTTATAAGCCAATTTTCTCTAACAGAGATAAGGTAAACATAGAAATACCTGCACCGATTCCAGCAGCTACTGCTATTGTCAGATACGGAATATCAAGAACTATTTTAAACGTTTTAAAAAACAGCACTATCTGTAAAAGTCCACAGGTCAAGGTTGTCCCAAAAATTACTGCGCCTGCAAAAACCATATTAACAATATTTGTCAGTACAAAAACAGACATCAGTGAAAAAATAAATAACTCTATACTCTTAACTAAAAATATTTCTGAATAAGCATATAAATACACCATAAAAACTCGTTTTAATGTTAATGCAGCGTCAGCCCCTCTTGCTATCAACAAAAAGATAGGCACGAACACAAGAGACATAACGACAAAAGTTACAAATGATCCTGCTATATTCATTGCAAGAGTAGGATTAATTAAAAGTTCAGCTAATGTTGTTGTAGATTCAGGTTTTAATAAATTAACACTTACGCTCCCCAAAGTCATAATAAATAGCATGAATACTATATAAAATACAACAGCTTTTATAGAACCGCTTAAAGTTCCTCTATCCCGAAAGTATGGCAACCATAAGTTAGGACTCACAACAGCATTAAAAATTTGTCTATATACACTAATCGAGTCAGTACTATTAACCACAAAAACCTCTCTTATTTACATAAAAAATGCATCCCTTAGAAATTCAAGGGATGCATTTATTATGATATATATATTTAACTAAGGTCAACAGTAACTTAATTTTTATCTATTAAGCCTGATAAAATGTTGATATACACATTACTGTTACTATTACACTTAATTAAAAATTACATAACCGCTGTAATAGCTGCTGCTAAACCAAAGAAGATGCCTGGTGCATTAGCTAATGCTACTGGAATATCTCGATGTTCTTTAAACAAACCATAGGCTACCCATAATGTACAGTTGATCGCAGCTACGAGTGGTTGAATCCAATCACCAGTGCCAGGATGCGCTAGATTATGCATGATTTGTGGGAAGTAAGATACATACATAGCTACAGCTGTAACTGTTGCAACTTTACCTACGTTTTCCATAAATTTTACTTGCTTCATTATATCCTCCAAAATGATTAATTTACGATAGTTTGTAATACCTGATGAAGTATATTCTACTCATTTTAAGGAATCTAACTATCCAAATTAAAAGGTAGTTTTTCTAGTAAAACTTAGATAAAACGATAATTTTCTTTTGATTTATTATATGTTGATCTCCCGACAATCTATAAATCCGCCACCATAAAAGACATCAAAAAGCACTACTTATCAACAGTAGTGCTTTTCAGGTAACTATTTGATGATTTTTTATATAGAAAATCACCCAATTCTAACGTTTATATATGTATCAAAAAGATTTGCTAATATTTTGCTAACGTGCTCCAGGCTATGAAGATATATATTCTATCAAAATATACGGAATTAATTATAAGTCTTTTACAACATCAGATAACTTCTCTTTCAAATATTCTAACTTTTTACTCATGAATTCTAACTCATCCTTCGCTCGAGAATCATCTTCATAGGATAAGAATGAGTGAAGTAGATTTAGAACATCTTGATTTTCTACAGAAATAATTTCCTTCCAGTCTTGCAATGTCGTTTTACGCCCAATATTCTTTACTTGTTTGCGATACTCTGTTGGTGTTATGCGGAAATGCTTTTTAAAAGCCACATTAAAAGCTTTAACATCGGCAAAGCCACAATCACTCGCAATTCGTGCTACAGCCTCATCGGTGTTAATTAAACAAAGAGTAGCCTCTCGAAGTCTCAAACGCAAAACATATTCAACAAAAGAAATGCCCATTTGCTTTTTAAAGAACTGAGATGTATAGGCAACATTATACCCCCCAATTTTCGCAATATCTTCTAGCTCTATTTTCTGCTCATAATGCTCATCAATATAGGCAATCATTTTATCGAACGTTGCTAGTTTCATATCACCAGGTCTAGCATTTTCATGAATCTTTTTAATAGGATCAAACTCTCTAAATACATCCCCAGCCAACGCTAAATAATGATGCTCTATCCACATTCGATGTACCGGACTTTCACCTTTAGTCATCAATAACATCGTCATAGCTGCATGATGCCGTAAGGTTGTAAAGAATTGACTGTGACGATTACTATTATCTGAACGCAATACAAATTGATAGGCGCCAAAATCTGGATCATACTGTTGGTAAAATTCATTTCCTACATGAAGAACAAAGACAATGACATCCTCCTCCAGAGCTAATGTAGCATGTCCCACTTGAGGAGAGATAATGACCACATCAAGTGGTTCCATCGTAAATGTCTCACCATTACAACTCATTTCCATTTGGCCTTTTAATAAAATAAGAATCTCCGTCTCACCATGCCAGTTGTAATGGTATGTACCAACTCTATATATGTTACCGCTAAACTCTATGTAATTATGTTTATATGAATAGTCGAAGTAATCCATTACACTTTTACTCCCTAAGGTAATTTCGCTCTTAACTCCAGTTCTTGTGCTTTACCGACATTGAACAAATCAGTTTCATCCTGTGTCCAAGTACCAAATAACACGTTCTCTACAATGGTGCCAACTGGCTTGGTACATTGTTTGGAATTATACACTTGTACTAAATTCCGTTTATATACTTGAATACTTTCAAATAATCCACTTTGTTCCAATTCATTACTATTAGATATCAAAGATTTCACAATTCCATCGTGATGCTCTTTAGGTGTAGCTCTGGCTTGTAAGGGATTCACTACTAGCATTTCTAAATAACGTAATTGTGTTGTCAAATAAGACAGCTCTGGCTTAGTAGCAATCAAACAAAAGTCAACGGTATAGCCTTTAGATTTTAATAATGTAGCTGTATTAATTGGTACTGCGGCTGAACGCAATGTGCCTTCAATAATTAAATTGTATTTTAAAGAGCTTAATTTTTCAATTACAGCCTCTACCATCTTACCAGCAAACATTTTTGTGTACTCTACACTATCAACACCATATTTTTCTTGAAGTGCTCTAAAATGTGGGTGCTGCGCACGATAAGTGTCGCCATCTATAACAATATAGTCGCCCTTCGACTCCACCATTTTCACACGATGAATAGTTGTTTTTCCTGCCCCACTTTGACCACCTAAGATGACAGCATGAGGTGCACTAGATATATTCTTATTAAACATTAACAAATCAATGGTACGTTCTAAGGCCTTATCAAAATCGTCAGAGCTATAGGCCTCAATATCGAGTACATCACTATTCTCCTTAAAACATTTTTCATCACTTACTCCGTGAGAGATTTGTGCTAATGACTCTTTAATATTGCTTTCAAGTTCTGCCATATCTGACTTTAGAGCTTCTAACTCATTGATAGATGTAGCTAAATATAACTCTGTATTTACGATATGAGAATATGCCTTTATTACCTCTATGCAGTCACTAGTACCACTTCTGTCTACTAACTTACAAAGACGAGCTAGTGTTTCTGCACTTTGTTCTTTTAGAACCTCTATTTTTAACGTTAAATTATACTGTTCAACGACGTTCATACATTAGACCTCTCTCAACGCATAAAAAATGCATCCCTTATAATCCAAGGGATGCATTTATTATGATATATTTATTTAACTACGGTCAACAGCATCTTGAAGTTTTCTCGAGCATCTAAACTATGCGGCACTTCAGATGGCAGGTAGTAATCCTAATAGATACACATCAAAGGTATCGCCCGGATGTACTTCATGTACCCCACGAGGAATACATGCGAGGGCGTTCACAGTATATAAACCTAGTATACTACTACTGTTAAAATGACGATTTGCCACAAAACGTGGTGCACCACCGCCAAAGATTACTTTGCCTTGTACATACCGATCAAAAGCATTACGTTTAAAGATTTCTGAATCCATTACGCAGGCTACTACTGGTGTGGTCCAGTTTACCAAGCCTTTATATCGTTTCAATGTTGGCGCTACGATTAGATACCATCCATTAAAAGCTGCCCCTGGATTACCAGATAGCCCAAAGATGATTTGACCTTTCGGCGTCACTGCACCATAGGATGCAGCACCTGGACGCATTTGAATGCGCTCATAAATGGATTTAGCTCCTAGTTTTTCACATTGTATCAAACAGCCCTACTGATACACCGCCAGAGCTAATGATAATATCGGCATCTTCACTGAGCTGTAACACATGATTAATTTCAGACTCTAATTCCTCTGGAGCATCACTGACATGATAGTGCATAATCTTATGAAAGCCTAAATCCTCCAAGAGTCCACAAATCATAGCTCTATTAGAGTTATAAATTTTACCAGCTGTTAAGCTTTCACCCGGTTCAATCACCTCATGGCCAGAGGTAAGAACTAACACGCGAGGCATTGCATTGACAGCAATCTCAGTCAACCCCAGACCAGTCAAAACAGTTTGTACTGTAGAGGTTACCTCTGTTCCACGAGGAATCACAATAGTGCCAGCACTACATTCCTCACCTTGAGGGATGATATGATCGCCACATTTGTATTTACCTTGAATTGTGATTGTTGTACCCGGTTCTCCGGAGCCAACTACCTGTTCTTGCATGATAACAGTATCGCATGTATCCGGTATAGGTGCGCCCGTCATAATACGTACTGCATGGCCTGGTGCAACAGGTTGTTCCCATACAACGCCGGCGCCTATAACACCGTCAACAATATACTCATTACAATCCGCGGAAAAGGCAATGGCATACCCATCCATCGC
>JAWERH010000078.1:0-9300 GCA_032482215.1 Veillonella sp.
GTGACCTTTGTAGCCATCAACGTCTGGAGTTTCACCATTACGGATAGCTTCAAGGTATTGTTCTTTAGGAACAGTGTATTGACGAGCATCAAGAACACCATCAATACGACGGATAGCATCGGAGTGACCTTGGGAAACGCCACGGCCCCAGAATGTATAAGATTTACCTTGAGGCAAGATGCTTTCAGCATATACACGTTGCAAAGAGAACATGCCTGGGTCCCAACCGCAAGAAATCAATGTAGCAGTTTTAGCTTCTTTAGCTACTTTGTCTACATTAGCAAAATGCTCAGGAATACGTGCATGTGTATCGAAGGAATCGATACAGTTGAAGTATTTAGTTACCATTGGAGTTTGTTCGATAAGGTCTGTTGCAGAACCACCGCAAAGAACCATAACATCGATTTTACCTTTGAAGTTTGGTAGATCTTCCATAGTATATGTAGGAACACCAGACACTGTTTTTAAACCTTTACGACGAGAGAATACACCAACAAGCTCCATATCAGGTTGTAATTTTACGGATGCTTCAACGCCACGACCTAAGTTGCCGTAGCCAACGATACCAATACGAATTTTGCTCATATTAGCCTCCTATATAAATCGATAAATTTAATCTAAGGTATTTGATATTTTTCTATAGAATTAATTGCCATGGACTGGAGAAGCACTTAATACATAGGGGGGACATCGATTTTGGTACAACTATATCGATACATTGCGTATTGTTATACACATAAAATAAAAAATCATATGAGTAGAAATTGACACATATACCCCCATCCTAGATACAATTGAACTAGCTTTATTTATAGTTTGAGTGTTATAGGAGGTAAGAGATGATAAGAAAGGTAAACGCTGCTGTTATTGCTGCATTAATTTTAACAGGAGCTAGTACTTTTACTTTGACTTCAGCTACAACGGTGGAAAGTCATACAGATGGCAAATCCATCGGTCTTAACTTGTGGGGTGAAAATAAACACTTTACAGATGACTTAACTGTCAATGTATCTGGCCTTGGTGTAAATGGTAAAAAATACCATAACAATGTGACTGGGATTTATGCACTTGATGGTACACAAGTAGCTATCGACAAGAATGTAACTGTGAAAATTACGAATCCAGCGCCGGCGGAAAGCGGAGAGAAACGCAGACCTGATTTGGCACATTATTACATGAGTGGTATCTATGCTGGTTATGGCGGTTTAACCAGTGATGGTAACAATGATGATACGCGTGTAACCGTAAAAGGCAATGCAAATATCGATGTAGTCGGTGTTGGCTTGCAAGCTAATAAAGACGGTTATATCCGTGTGCTGGGTGGGGCCGATATAAAAACATATCCACTTGATACATCTGATACGTATTCTGCTTTATCTGAAGAAGGATTTGTCTATGTAAATACTGGTATGGATGGCTTAGAACCAGGCACTAATGATGTGAAAATGTATGGTAATGTAGGGTTTTTAGATAAAAATTATGGTATAGAGAAAAATCCTCATAACCATGGTTCTGAAATTTCATTAGGTTTAACGACACCCAATTCTAAATTAGTAGGGGGTGTGCTTAACGAATTTGATGAAAGCAATAATAATCCGTACCATGGTGGTTTGCGATTATATTTACAAAATGGTGCTACTTGGCGTAATGAATGGTTAGGTGCTGAGCGCGTATATCCTACGCAAGGTCGCCCAGATAATGCAAACTATTTATATACTGGTAGCCGTGTAGAACATTTCATAGGTGGTAAAGATGCAGCTAGCAAAGGTATTATCCAAGCTGTAGACGCTCGTCCTATTACAATTAATAACTATGCTGGTCATACAGCTATCGATTACGAAAAGGGTGCTCCTGCATCTGCACAAGGTAAAGGCCAAGTAGTTATCAATCATGCTGAAAAAGGCTCATCTGTAACTATGCACAGTTCTTCAGAGGCCCTTAAAGGTTATGCAAATATTAATAATCCTAGAGGTACATTGCACCAATTAGCAAATAAGTTAACATACACTAACTTTAATAAAGGGGAACGTAATTTAGGTGTAAATGTACAGGTTGATGGTGGCCTTATTAGTCCTACATACTCTACTAATCTAGGTACAGAAAGCTTCGCTATCGATGGAAAAGCTAGCGTTACAGATCAAGCTGTGATAACAACTCGTGAAAGTGAACTTGTATCTGGCGCTAAGAGTGCACTGGCTGCCTCTATGATACAAATGAAAGCAGATACAAATGATTTACAACGCCGCCTCGGTGATGTACGTCTTAACTCTGATAAACATGGCGTATGGGGTAAATACATTGGTGGTAAGTCTAAAATTACAGATGATGCCTATGTAAACCAAACGTACAACATGGCGCAAGTAGGTTATGATACATTGCGTGGTGACTGGACTGTTGGTGGTGCGTTACTATACGGTACAAGCAATAACGATTACGCTCTCGGTTCTGGCTCTGGTAAGACGGCTGGCTTAGCTGTATACGGTGCTAAACAATTTAAGGATGGCCGTTATGTAGACGTAATTGGCAAAGTGAACCGTTTGAAAAATGATTTCACTGTACACAATACCTTAGGCACTACATTGAGTGGTGATTACCGTAATACAGGGGCGTCCTTAAGTGTTGAATACGGTAAACGTATTAAAAAGAATAATGGCTTCTATATCGATCCTAATGCGGAATTGACGTTCAGCCGTTTGTCTGGTGAAAGCTTCGATGCACGTACCAATACAGGCAGCACAGTACATATTGATTCTGATGCAGTAAATTCTGTTATTGGTCGCATTGGCGTAGGCATTGGTAAGGAAAGTAAAAACAGTAATGTATTCCTGAAAGCTGCGTTAGCTCATGAGTTCTCAGGTAAAATGAATGCTACATACAGCATGGCCGGTGAGCCAACTACAGGTAGCGAAGTGAACCTAAAAGACACATGGCTTGACCTTGAACTCGGTGGTTCTTGGAGCGTACGTCCTAATACATATATTTATGGTACTTTCACTAAAAACTTTGGTGCCACTGTAGATAACTCCTATCGTATTGACGCTGGTATTCGCCATAACTTTTAATAGATAGATGATAGTACTCAGAATAAGGTTCTAGTAATTGGGGCTACTATTAACATATCTACTATTAAATTATAAAAACTAAATAATCATATATATTAAGGCATAGAAAAGACCGATTACCTTCCTATTATAGGAGTGTAATCGGTCTTTTTATTTTATAGGTATTAGAATTGTAACGTTTTGATTCTTTCGACAGCACGAATTGTATTTTCACGGCTACCAAAAGCTGTTAAACGAAGGTAACCTTCGCCATGAGGGCCAAAGCCAGAGCCTGGTGTAGATACGATTTGAATATACAGTAAGGCCGATGGATTCAAGACCTTCTTTGATGATGCGAGCGTTTTCTTTGTAGTATGCAATGTTAGCGCGAGTTTGTTCTCGTCCTTCTTTTGTGTACACTGCTTCGGCACCGCGTTGGATGATGTAAGGAACACCATTGAATTTAGTGCATTGGCGACGGTTCCACATAGGGTTTAGTGCTTGGCGTTCACCGGATTTAGTTTTACCAGTTACTTCTTTAGGTACAACTGCGTAAGCACAACGTGTACCAGTGAAACCTGCAGTTTTGGAGAAGGAACGGAACTCGATAGCTACTTCACGAGCACCTTCGATTTCGTAGATGGATTTTACAGTGTCTTCTGTGCTGATGAAAGCTTCATAAGCGGAGTCGAACATTAAAATTGCATCATTATCTTTACACCATTTGATCCATTCTGCTAAACGAGCACGGCTTAAAACAGTACCAGTTGGGTTGTTAGGGGAGCAAAGATATACGATATCTACACGTTCAGAAGGAAATTCTGGAGAAAAATTGTTTTCAGCGTAAGTAGGAAGGTATACAACCTTTTGGAAAATACCGTCTACAGCTTCGCCAGTACGACCGCCCATAACGTTGGAATCTAGGTATACTGGGTACACTGGATCAGTAATAGCGATGATGTTATCTTCGCTGAATAACTCTTGGATGTTACCAACATCAGATTTTGCACCGTCGGAAACGAATACTTCGTCAATAGCGATGTCTACGCCTAATGGTTTGTAGTCGCCATCAACAATAGCTTGACGCAAGAAGTTATAGCCTTGCTCAGGACCATAACCGCGGAACGTTTCAGCTTTACCCATTTCTTGAACTGCTTTGCTCATAGCATCGATAATTGCTGGAACAAGTGGTAATGTAACATCGCCGATACCAAGACGAATGATATCTGCATCTGGATGTGCTGCTTGATAATCTGCAACCTTTTTAGCGATATTAGCAAATAAATAAGAACCTTGTAGGTTTAAATAGTTTTCATTAATATTAGCCATGATGACTCCTTTTTATAATCAGATTTCTCTATATATAGTAAATTATTATAAAATTATTTATTTATGTAGCAAAAAATACCCATAAGATTTGATATAATTTAGATGAGAAAGAAATGAAGTTTGTGGTGTGTTTTATAAGGAGGCAATTATGAGCCAAAATTTATTTTCGGAATGGGTGGATGATGTTTTTGGAAACTTTGAGTATTTCTTAGAAAGTGTTAATGGGGCTCCATTATCGGCTGATATGTGGACTCCTTTTTATGAGAAAGGTCCAGAAGGTTTTTATAGTGACTCAATTCTAAATTCTTTAGGGGATAGTGCCATGGGTAAAACACCACTGGCTATGACTGAATGGATCGCAGCACAGCTTCTTTGTCCTATTAAGACTAAGGGGCAAGAAGAATATAAACGACCTATAGATTTTTGGGATGAGCTTAAACCTTTAAGAAATAAGTCATATTTTACAGCTGATCATAACAAGAAAAAGTATTTTGAGTTATATTCTGGAAAAATAGGAAGTAGAAATGAAGAGAATCTTGCCAAGTTACTATATTTGAATGATAGTATTCCTGGTTTGGGAAATATTATTGATTACCAAGTTCCTTTAAAGGGTAAACAATCTGATAAAATTGGTAAAATTGATTTAGTAGGGTATTCAGAAGAAAATAGACGATTTTCCTTGATTGAATTAAAATATCATCCTGCTGGTAGTCATGAAACTTTACTTAGATGTGTATTAGAGATTTATACATATTATAAATTTTTAAATAAAGAACGATTTATAAATGATTATATTGAGAATTATCCACATAACTTAAAAGGGCATGCATCTGATAGAGATGAATTGGCTTTTGATTCTAATGCTAAATTTGAACTTATTATTTTGTTTGATAATGGAGCTAAAGATATTTCTGAATATGCTAATGATGAGCAAATCCCTTTGTTACCACTAGATATTTATTACCCAAATCAAGCGAATTACTCAAAACAATTTATAGAGTTTCTGGAGTTGAAAGGAAACTTAGGTCAGAAATACTTATATATGCTCTGTAAAGAGATTGCTAGTAAAGAAGATATTGTTTTCAGATTTTGTAAATTAGCACGTTCAGAAGATAGCACTAATGAAAAATTTGAAGCAGTTCAATTTATGGAAGATAAAGAAAAAAACATTCCTGTAGATTTTGACTGGCATATTGGAAAGTATTATATTCAAGAACAATTTATTATCGATTAAATATGAATATTGTTGTTCACCGTGGCACTCATCAGATTGGTGGTAGTGCTATAGAAATTAGTACAGAATCTACTCGTATTATATTAGATTTTGGTAACGAATTAACGTTAGATGAAATGTACACACCTAATAAACTAGATATTGATGGGGTTACGAAAGGGATACCTAACTGTGATGGTATTGTGATTTCTCATTATCATATGGATCATTTAGGCCAATTAACCTCTACAATACCAGAAGTTCCATTATATATGGGTGAGTTAGGTAAGGAAATCGCTCTAATAGGTGCTGAATATCAAGACAAAGATTTATACTTACGATTATTAGGTGCTAATACATTTCGGGGCGGAGAAGTCTTTACTATCGGTGATATATGTATCAGACCGCTGGTTGTTGATCATAGTGCTGCTGATAGTTATATGTTTCTTATTGAAGCAGACGGTAAACGTATTTTATATACAGGTGACTTCCGGATGCATGGATTACGCCATCATGTATTAGAGAAGTTAGTTAAGACTTATATAGGTGAAATTGATGTATTGATTACAGAGGGTACATCATTATCTAGAGCAACAGAGGATTGTATATCTGAATTAGCAGTATTAGATGATATTTCTTCATATATTCAAGATGGGAAATATGTTTTTGTTATGTGTTCCTCTACAAATATTGACCGTATTATGGGAATATGGCAGAATATGCCGTCTGATAAAGTCTTAATTTGTGATGCTTATCAGAAAAAGATTTTAGATACTGTCATTAATAATGTATATTATGAAAGTTCTTTGTATCGTAGACATACTAGCCCATTGGTTCTTGATAAAGGAAAGTATCCTAAATACTATATGGATAACGGCTTTGTATCTTTAGTAAGAGCAACCGAAAATTATATTTCTCACATACAAGAGTTTCCTAAGGACGATGTACGTATTATATATTCTATGTGGACCGGATATATTGAGGAGAATCTTGCATTGAACAATTTACTAGATACATATCCATCTTATATATGCCATGCAAGTGGTCATGTTTCGAAGAATGATTTAGTTCGGTTTATAGATTTAGTGAATCCTGATGTTATTATTCCGGTTCATACCGATAGTCCTGAAAAATTAGAGGAACTAGTACCTGAAAGAAATGTTTATATTATTGATGATAACGAGCCATTTATTTTATAGTTTCTTTTAGAAATTCTATTTTTGATGTATAATAAATAAAAAGAGAGCCATCAACGTGTGGTAGCGTTAGGCTCATCTTACAAATCTTTTTATGATTGCCTAGCGTGCGAGTATTTTGAATACTCTGTTGCGTTAGGCTTTTGTCTTTACACTACTTGAATAGTGCAAAGAGTGATATTGCTATGGAAATTACAAAAAGAATTAAGTAGTACTTTTCGAATTTACTCATAGTATCACCACCTTTCGGTGATGAGCCTAACTCACGTGATGACTCTTAATATTAGTATAGCAAGGTAATTTAAGGAAAAATAGAATTGACATTTGCCTATAGATCAATTTTTGCGTAGTATTTTACTACGCTTTTTTATTGAAAAATATCAAAACTATATAGGATTAACTTTGTTTTTGATATAATCTAAATAAATACATATTATAGTGCGATTTTATATGAAAGTGGTGTCTTTATGCTGACGATTAGCAATAAAGGATGGCTTTTTACTTCTATATTAAGTGCTTTGATGGCGTTTACATCGTTGTCGACAGATATTTATTTGCCTGCCATGCCAGAGATGGGGCGTGATCTCAATGGTGATGCAGAATTAACGTTGACTGGTTTCTTAATAGGTTTTGCGCTAGCTCAGCTTTTTTGGGGAGCGGTTAGCGATAAAATTGGTCGTAAGAAGCCTTTGATTATAGGGATAGTCTTATTTATCATAGGCTCAGTAGGCTGTGCCCTAAGTTCGTCTATGCTGGAATTACTAGCTTGGCGCGTCTTCCAGGCTTTTGGTGCCTGCGTAGGGCCTATGTTATCACGGGCTATGATTCGCGACTTATACGGTCGGACTGAGGCCGCAAAAATGTTATCTACCTTGGCTATTGTTATGGCTATAGCGCCTATTGCAGGGCCGATGCTAGCAGGGCATCTACTCGTGTGGTATACTTGGCATTCAATCTTTTGGTTATTAGTTGCTATCGGCATTTTGATGCTCGTTGCCGTATTAGTCATTCCTGAAACACATCCTGTAGAGAAACGTAGTAAAAAGTCTATAGCTCATACCTATAATAATTATTGGATTTTATTGCGCAATAAAGGCTTTATGAAGTATACGCTATGTGTCAGTTCCTTTTATATTGCTATCTATGCGTTTTTAACAGGTTCGCCTTATGTATATATTGATGTCTATGAGGTACCAAAAGAGTACTTTGGTTATCTCTTTTCTGTTAATATTATTGGCGTCATGTTATTAAGCGCCATCAATCGACGCATTGTAAGTGCTATACGTCTCGATAGATTATTGAGATTTGCCACCTTATTTGCTGCTATTTGTGTATCCGTTGTAATGGGCCTGATTGTCTTAGGCTACCATTCGCTGTGGTTAATCGTTATTGGTTGTTTTTTATTCTTCTCTATGAACGGCATCATTGCGGCTGTAACGAATGCATTAGCTTTAGATAGAGCAGGTAGAATGGCTGGCTCTGGGGCAGCATTACTAGGGGCTATGCAATATGGTAGTGGTATTGTATCATCGTTGATACTTACCTTCTTACCAAACGATACGGCAGATCCTATGATGGGGGTCATTACATTATTTGTTATTATCTGCGCTATTATCGCTTTTCCTGAGGATGAAAAATATAATCGTATATAATATTGGTGAAAGCAAGGGTTTAAATTTGAACTCTTGCTTTCATCATTTTTTTAGGTTATAATAGTAAGGCTTATTGATGGTAAGCACTTCCTACCCCTATGTGTCGATAGGGGCATTAGTCCGAAAGAGGAGGTGATTTTGTATATTGCTCGTGTAGGCGGCACAGTAGAAAAGGTAGATCGTTGGGGCAAGCGTCGTCTTGCTTACGCTGTGAAGAAATTCACTGACGGTTTCTATGTATTGATCAACTTTGAAGCAGCACCTGCTGAAATCAAAGAAATCGATCGTGTATTGAAAATCAACGATGAAGTCCTAAGACATCTAATTGTTAAACACGAAGCATAATTAAAGCCTGGAGGAAAACATGAACTCTGTACAAATTCTAGGTAATTTAGCTCGTGATCCTGAAGTACGCTATACCAAAACTGGTCGTGCTGTAGCAACTTTCACAGTAGCTGCCACAAACACCTATATTGATTCCACAACAAATGAGACGAAAGAACAAACTGCTTTCATCAACTGCGTTGCTTGGGGTAAACTTGGTGAAGCGGCAGGCAATCTTCGTAAAGGTAGTCGTTGCTTTGTAGAAGGTCGTTTGCAAACTCGTTCTTACGAGACTCAGGACGGTCAAAAACGGTACGTTACTGAAGTAGTAGCGAACTTTGTGGGCCAATCCCTTGATATGAATACTAATTCTTTCGAAGGTGGGTCCAATTTTGATAGTTTCAGTACAGGCGGCGATGACGAAAACATCCCGTTCTAGTGTCAGGGACTCCTACTAATTCGAAAAGGAGGATTCGCAATGAGAAGAGATAGAGGCAGAAAGCCAAGAAGAAAAGTATGCGTTTTCTGTGCAGACCATATCGATC
>JAWERH010000079.1:0-4266 GCA_032482215.1 Veillonella sp.
TTTACACAAATAGCGATATACAGTCCTCTTTGTTGTGGTTGATATTAAAAATAATGGAGCTTTTATGAACGCAGATAATTACAAGATTTCAACGTTGCCATATATAGAAAATGCTAGCAATGAGATAATGGAAAAGTACAATATAAAAGCACAATATGAAACGGAACCACCTCATGGAGATGCTATATATTCTATTTCTATAAAGGGGAAAGTATTACCATTTTGGATTTATGGTAGGGACGTTACTTTCATAGGTAATAGTATGGTTATGGTCGAGTCTGTAAGATGCAAAACCTGGGATCCCATTGAAACCATTATTATTGATTTAGAGAATGAAGTGTATGCTAGTTTAAAGGAATGGTATACAGATATTTCATTTGTTAATAATCGAATAGAGTTTTCCAATCAAGTGGTAAAAATGGATAAACGAATTTTAAATAATTTTGAGAATTTAGAGTGGATAAGCTTTTAAGAGTGATTGCGTAGAGGATTTATTGACTACACTATAGTGAAGTGTTATTCTATATATGACAAGGGATGTCAATATGTGACATAGTCTCATATGAACGAAAAAATAGCAGGGTGGCAGCCCTGCTATTTTTATTGTGCTAGTTACTAACGAGAATGGGGTTATAGGACAAAACGTGTTGGTTTTATAGGCGATGGAGCCAGTAAATTACTGGCTCCATCGCTATTTTAAGTTCTTTTGATAAACTTAGAGGGTGGACAAAATGTGTTGGTAAAAAGTCCCAAAATCCTTGATTTTACTGGCTTCAATAAGGTTATATCTTCTTAGAAAATCGTGTTCTAAGTGGAGGGAATAATCATGCTGGTAAGATGTATAAATTGTGGATTTTCTTGTCAAAAATATGGGAAAACTAAAGCTGGATCACAACGATGGCATTGTAAGCAGTGTAACATCACCTTTACACAAACTATTGATAATACTACTAAATGTTTTCATCGATTTCTAAATTGGTTATTTAGTAAAGAAACATAACAGGACATGCCTGGGCAGGGCCGTACATTTCGTAGACAGATAGCTGATTTCTGGCAAATATGGCCTATGCCGCCCAAAATTGAAACCTCGAGAGATGTGGTATTCGTTGATGGTATTTACTTAGCTAAAAAAGCTTGTATTTTGATCTGTTATGATGGTGAATATGTATTAGGGTGGTATTTATGTAGGTCAGAACAGTCTCGCTCATGGCAAGCTCTTATGCAGCGAATAGCGACCCCCATTGTGGTCGTTTCTGATGGTGGACCTGGTCTTAGAAAAGCATTAAAAAAAGTTTGGCGTACCGCCAAGCTTCAACGTTGTATTGTTCATGCCGTATGGCAAGTACATCGTTACACTACTAGGCGGCCTAAGACATTAGCAGGCATTATGTTAAAAGATTTAGCAAGCGATTTATATAACGTAAAAACACAGGAAGATGCAAAAATATGGATTCAACGATTATTTAATTGGAGGGTGACTTTTAAAGAGTTTCTAAATGAAATGACACGTGATAGTAATGATAATTTAAGAGCTACGCATGAACGATTACTAAAAGCCTATAACTCTCTAGTGGTATTAATTAATACAGAGACAATGTTTCGATATTTAGATGAAACATTGGTGTTGGATAAAGAATGTCCGAGGACTAATAACCCTATTGAAGGCGGAGTAAACGCACAACTCAGACGTTTATTGCGTTACCATCGAGGAATGTCTGTAGAAAAACGTATAAAAGCGGTCTTTTGGTGGTGTTATTTACACTCACCAAGACCGCTTTCTGCAAAAGAAATACTTAAGGTAATGCCAACTGATGCAAGTATTTCTACAATATATAGTTCTATGAATGAAAGAGCCCAACTTCAAGGCATAATTCCAACTTGGGGGGATGCCATTTCTTGGGGTGATTTGCATAACTATGACAAATTATCTTTCAATGATTGGGATTAAAGTACCAACACGTTTTGTCCTATAACCCTTTTATCGTCTAGTTGCCAACCCATTTTTAGATAAGATATTAATAGGTCGAGGTATTACCTCTAGAATTAATATATTCCCTCGTGCTATATTACATATGAGTAGTATTTTTACGTTCATATGTATAAGGAGATACTCTATGTTTAACTTTTATAGTGAGTTATTATTACGTTTACAGAAACAATTTGTATCCGAACATGAATCTGATTTCAAATCTATTGAGGATTTGTTAGAAGCATTTATGACTCAATATAATCGTGGTGATTTTAATAATACGATAGAAATGAAATTACGTGATTTATATGAGGCTGCAGAAGAGGCTGATACGAATGAGAAATCAAGGAAGTTATACAATGAAATCCTTGCATTATGTCCTGATGAAGTAGATGCTAAACGAGAACTCATAGCCCTTGAGTTACATCCAAGCTTTCAAATTTATCAGTTGAAACAGTTAGTAGAATCGTTGAAAAAACCAAAGAAAATAGATTGGAATATAATAGAGATGCGTCCTTATATGCGTTGCCTCATCGACATGGGGATGATATATTTAGAATATAATATGTATAATGATGCGATTGCCTGCTTTACGCCAGTTTTTCACGGAGACAAGCAAGATCATTCGGGATTTCTTGTGTATATGATGGTTGCTTGTTGTGGAGCTGCCAACTGGGATCGCGGCCGCAAGGTATATCAGCGATATCTTGCATGTTGCGATGATATACAAAATGCATTTAATCAGGCTCCGGATATCATGTTGCCTATGCATATGCTGTATATTCTATTGGCTTTGCAGTGTGGTGAAAGCAAGATAGCCCATGATGTATTAGCAGATCTTGTTGATGAATATGAAGATATTGATTGGTTATTACAAGATGCAACGCGCTGGAACGATTTTGTAGAAGATCATTTAGAGGCTATTATGTATATGGTAGACCAAGTGAGCAATATAGATTCTGACCCACGAGAATTAATAAGCTTATATACTGCTATCTCATTTTTACCAACTCAATTAGTGGATTTTGAAAGTCCATTATGGCAGACTCTATATGATGCATATGAACGTGTTACCGGTCGAACTGTTATAAATCGGTACTCTAATGATAGTTATATGGGAAAACGCGAGTCCGCTCATATGAGCCCCGTAGAGGTTGCTAAAGGTGGGGCTTTGCGTGGAAATCCGGTATATGACAATATACGGTTCGGTGCACAAATTACACTTTCACAAGCCGGCCTATACACAGTAGATGATTTTAAAACAATTACTAAACAAGAAGTATTGATGCTACCGGGCATTGGTAAAAAAACAGTGGAACAACTAGAGCATAATGGTGTTATATTTAAAGCCTAAGATGTGACTTGAATTTAATAGCGATCCTAGGATAACGAAGGGCTATTTGTCTTTTTCATAATTAATATAATCCCTTTGATGAGTATCTTGGTACTGATCAAGGGGATTTTAAATTACTACAGGGTTGTACTAATTTTTGTCCTATAACCCCATTATTACGCTAATGTTAGAGCGTTGGGCTAGTTGCTAAATAAAAGAGCTAGAAAAGCGTCTAACCACTTGCAAATGTAGTAGGCGAATACATTTACCATGACGGCTAGCCAAAACAAATAAAATAGCTGCCACAAATACGAAATAGACATCGTAATTTATGACAGCTATTTGGCAGTACATGGTCGATCTTATAGTGTAATTATTTAGTTATATTCTATTTTTTAAAAGCCTCACCGATGGAATAAATTCCGTCAAATAAGAAACCGAAAGCGATAAAGTAGATAAATACCTCACCGGAAGCAATCGGCTTAAATATGAGTAATAGGCCTAATAGTAAAAGAATTAGTGCAAGCCATTTTGCATTACGTCCCATGAGTGATACCATGCTGTCGGACTTTCTTGATTTAATGAAAATAAAGATGGCTTCAATTACCATCCAGATGCCGATTGTGCTTGGGAGTACTAATGGTAGGAATGCAAATCCGCCGGATATTAAATAGATACCGAATAGAGCATTGATAATGCCGCTGATAAGATACCAGCCGCTACGTAATTCAGACGATAACGTAAAATAATTTATAATAGAGCTGACCGCACTGACGAAAAAGATAATAGAAAAAAGCCAGGCAAAAGCTATGAGATTAATAACGGGATTTAAGAGTAAGAATATCCCCAGGATAATGCTTACAATACCCGATAAAATAAAGAAGAATTTACTTGAACCACTCATAATAATTCCTCCAATCATTGGTACTGCCTATTTACACTATACGTGAGATCATGGGGGATG
>JAWERH010000080.1:0-7394 GCA_032482215.1 Veillonella sp.
TTATATTGGGGATTATCTTTGCTGTGTTGAGCTTAGTGTTAGGGGCAATGATTAATCAATTCTAATGATGAAAGCCTGCTTTGCAGGCTTTTTCTTTTTACCAAATGAGGAGGTGAAAATTTGAAGAAGAAAGTATTAGACTTTTATAAATCTATACAACCACATGCATATCATATTGAAGATGCGGCCATGGATAACCATATCCGTGGTGGTAAAGATCTTGAGATGTTTATTCGTTCTGCAAAAATGCTTGCCCGAGAAGGGGTATTAACATCTTCGCGACCTGATGTATATCAATATGCAGAACAACAACATGAAGAATATGAAGGTATTTATAAGGGCTATCGTAAGTCTTTTGGCTTTGTTATTATGCCTGAAGATGAAGATATATATGTAGCAGAACAAAATAAAGGTACTGCTATGCATAATGACAAGGTTCGCGTTCGCGTCATACCTTCTAATTATACAAAGCATAAACGAGAAGGTATTATCGTTGATGTTATTGAACGAGCTAATGAAACCGTAGTGGGTACTTATGACCGACAACAACACTTTGGCTTTGTTATCCCTGATGATGAGCGAATTGGGACTAATATCTTTGTAGATTTAAAAAATACATTAGATGCTCGTAGTGGCGCAAAGGTACTAGTCAAAATTACAAAATGGCCGGAAGGTGATAAAAAGCCAGAAGGGTCTCGATATTAACTGCATCATGGCGAATCATAAGATTCCATTTAATTTCCCAGACGATGTCATTAAAGCTAGCCAGAAAATTGATACTGTGATTCATGAGGATTCTGATCGTTGGGACCTTCGTGATGTACAGATGGTTACCATCGATGGGGAAGATGCAAAAGATTTAGACGATGCTGTGAGTGGTCGTAAATTACCAAATGGTAATTATGAATTAGGCGTACATATTGCAGATGTAAGTCATTATGTAACATCTGGGCAAGCCATTGACAACGAGGCCTATAAACGGGGGACATCTGTATATTTAGTTGATAGAGTAGTACCGATGTTACCAGAGGTTTTATCCAATGGTATTTGTAGTTTAAATGCTCATGAAGACCGTTATGCTATGACGTGTATGATGGAAATCATCTATTATCCATGTAGGACGTCGTTGTAGCTATAAAGAGGTCTATAAGGCCTTAGAGGAAAATATTATTCCTGATGACTTACACGACTTTATGCCTATGCTGCATGATTTGGCAGAAATCTCTAAGATTTTGAATCGAATGCGTCGTCGTAGAGGTGCTTTAGATTTTGATTTCCCTGAATATAAAGTATTACTCGATCATGATGGTACACCATTACGTATTGTAAAACGAGATCGTACCATGGCGGAACGACTTATCGAAGAATGTATGCTCATTGCCAATGAAACAGTGGCTACACACTTAAAGAATACGCATCGTACATCGGTATATCGTATTCACGAGAACCCAAGTGAAGAAAAGTTAGATTTATTCCAAAAGGTATTAAATTACTTGGGGCAAAATCTCGTCCTTAGTACTGATGGTGTAACACCAAGAGATTTTCAAAAAATCTTAGATGTAGTAAAGGGTCAAGATATTGAGCAAGTAGCTCAAATTATGACCTTGCGTTCTATGCAACAAGCTAAATATAGTATTAACAATGTAGGACACTTTGGATTAGCATCTACATGTTATACGCATTTTACATCTCCTATTAGACGATATCCAGACTTAATGGTTCATCGCCTTTTAAAAGCGGATATGCATTGGAAAAATGGTTATTCTAAACGGGATGTAGACGAAGCGTTCTTAGCTGGAGCTGTTGAACATTCTTCTATACAGGAGCAAGTAGCTACTCATGGTTCCATTTGTAGGGGAAGTCTTTGAAGGAACTATTTCTAGCATTACGTCCTTTGGGATGTTTGTAGAATTAGAAAACGGTATCGATGGCCTTGTGCATATGAGCATGATGAATGATGATTACTATTTCTTTGATGAAGAACATTTTGTACTTGTAGGCAAAAGAACAGGTAAAACCTATCACTTAGGTGAAAAGGTAACTGTTACATTAGTAAAAGCCGATGTAGAAAAGAAACAGATCGACTTTGTACTTGGTGAAGTCAATAACCTAATGGCTATACAAGAACAATTGCAAAATGGTTCTGACTATGCAAGTAGTCGAGATGGCTATGGTAGTCGAAAAGGTCGTAAATCTTCAGGAAAATCCAGTAAAAAATCTTCACGACGCGATAGTAATAAATCTAGTCATTCTAGGTACGATGCTTTCAGTAAAAAATCTAGTAAAGGCAGATCAAGTCGTAAGAAGTCTAATAAAACGACTAAGCGCAGTCAATCTAAGAAATCTAAAAGTAAACGTAAACGATAGAGGTACATATGGCAAAACAATCTAGTCCATCTCTTATTGCTGATAATCGTAAGGCCCGTCATGACTTTAATATTCATGAAACCTATGAAGCAGGCATAGCTTTGACAGGTACTGAAATTAAATCGATACGTCAAGGTAAACTGAACTTAAAGGATAGCTTTTGTCGGATTGATAAAGGCGAGCTTTTGTTGTATGGTGTTCATATCAGCCCATACGAACAAGGCAATCGTTTTAATCATGAACCTGAACGGACCCGTAAATTGTTGATGCATAAATCTGAAATCAATAAATTACATGCACAGGTTAAGGAGAAAGGATTCTCTTTAGTGCCGCTTAACTTCCATTTTAGCCATGGTTATGTAAAGGTAACTGTAGGCCTTGTAACTGGTAAAAAGTTATACGATAAGCGTCAAGATATGGCGGAACGCGATGCTAAACGAGATATTGCAAAGCGTCTCAAAGAGCAACAAAAATATTAAGGTAAAAAGATCGAGTCATGATGGCTCGATTTTTTTGTGATATTTGTTAACTTATTTTGTGTTTTTAGTTGATAAATATGCATATTGAAATTATAATGTAAACAAAGAGTTGTGATTGTGGTTGACATTTTCTAAGTAGAGGAGAAACATAATGAATCAGAATATTCGGTACATTACAGAGGTTGCTATTTTAACGGCTATGATTACTGTATTAGGTGCTATTAAAATACCTAATGTCATTCCAGGTATAGAGTTTCAACTGTCAGCTCCATTGGCGGTAGCCATATGTGCCGTATTCGGATTTAAGAAATATATTATTAGCGGATGTCTATCTAGTTTAATCGGTTTAGCACTAGGTACACAAACTATTTTGAATGTTATGATTGCTATGCAATTTAGACTTATCGTAGGGCTAATTCTTTGGATGTGCCACAATCATATGATAGGTATTATGATTTCTGGCCCGATTGCATCTGCATTAGCGCGATTGACCTTGTCTGTATATATCGGTAAAGCTGCATTACCTATGGTTGCATTAGCAGTGCCTGGCATGATTTTTACTGTTATTATGGCACCAGTATTTGTGAAAGTATTCCGTAAAATTCACAGCCAAGTACCTCAAAATGATCTTATTAAAGGGAAGGTGTCATAATGGCTGAATTATATAGTGTACGCATGCGTGCTGCTCAAGGTGGTCCCCATGAAAAAGGGGGCCACCATATTTCTGGGGCAGAGCGGATTGTGAAGTTAGAAGAAGTAGGGGCTATAGCTCAATCGTTAGCTGATCGCGCACTGCATCACAGTAAAGGAACAGCTGATTTTATCAATATTACTGTAGATTTAATCCCACCGGAGAAGATTACATATATTGACTGTCTTAAGGTAGAGGAACATAAAACTAGTAGTATTTCTGAATCCCATCAATTGGCGACTGAGCTTTTACAAGGTCCTCATATTAGTGAGGCAGCTGTTCTTAAAGCTATATCTTTGTTAAAAAGTTTAGATAAATCTATGCGCGGCGCTATGTTAGTGGATGCCATTACTGGCAAGCGCTTAGATACAGGTGACCGCGGAGTACGTGTTAGTCATATGGACTCCTTTGACTCTTATGCATTAGGTGATAATGAACATATGAGAGAGGCTTTAGTATTAGCTTCAAAGGTTCAATCAGCAGATGGTATTGTGGGCGAATTATGTTGGTCTGATGATCCAGACTATACAGTAGGTTATGTTGCTTGTAATGGTGTATACCATCGCCTTCCTAATATGAAAGAATTTGGTTCAGATATAGGGGGCCGCGTTTTCTTTGTACGGTCTGATATAGATAGTGAAAGTGTAATTGAGTATTTGGAGCGTACTCCAGTACTTGTTCAACGGAGATAGAATGTACAAATTTTTTAAAGAACAATTAGATTCTAAGATAGAGAACCATAATTTACGAACCTTAAGAGAATACTGTCCTCTAGATGCAGTGCGAGTAAAACGAGATGATAAAGAATATTTAATGATGGCTTCAAATAATTATTTGGGCTTAACTTTTGATACTCGTGTCATAGAAGGGGCCCTGAAAGGGGCTCAACAATATGGAACAGGATCTGGTGGATCGCGCCTTGTATCTGGTACATTTCCATTATTTACAGAGCTCGAAAGGTCATTAGCTAAATTTAAGAATACTGAAAAAGCCCTTGTATTTAATACCGGTTATATGGCCAATGTAGGAACTATTTCTGCCGTAGCTGATAAGAATACTATTATTTTTAGTGATGCTCTTAATCATGCTAGTATTATTGATGGTTGTAGATTAAGTCGAGGTACTGTAAAAACATATAGCCACTGTGATATAGACGAGTTAAAGTATCTGTTAAAACAGGTAGATCGAAACACTCGAAAGCTTATAGTTACTGATGGCGTATTTAGTATGGATGGGGATATTGCACCACTAGATAAACTGTATGAATTAAGCCGTGATTACAATGCATTGCTCATGGTTGACGATGCCCATGCAACGGGAACTATTGGTAATGGTCATGGTACAGCGGCCTATTTTGGACTTGAAAAAGAAGTAGACATACAACTTGGTACATTGAGTAAATCTCTAGGCTCTGTTGGTGGTTATGTAGCTGCAAATAGTACTATCATAGATTATCTCGTTAATACGAGCCGCAGTTTTATATTCTCTACCGCATTATCTCCTGCTGATATAGGGGCGGCCTTAGCTGCATTACAGGTTCTTGAGACAGATGCATCTGTTTTAGCGCGTTTACATGAAAATGTAAACTATATGGCAGATCAATTGATTTCTATGGGAATTGATGCTACTAATGAAACGCCAATTTTCCCAATACTAATAGGGCGTAATGAAGATACACTTGCCGTATCTGATTATCTATATGAGGATGGCATTATAGGCACCGCTATTCGTCCGCCTACAGTACCTATTGGTGAAAGCAGAATTAGACTAACGGTGACTGCTGCGCATAATAAAGAACAAATAGATTATGTGTGCCAATCACTGCAAAATGCTATGAAACAGTTATAATCATGATAATAGATAATATATCCTCTGAAGACAGGGATAAAAGAATCCTTGGATTGGTAAAATTGTCAAATTTAGATAAGTTGAGAAGGTTAAGAGTAGTGAATATACCGAATTGGTGAAGGTTTCATATAATTGACAGTAATACTAAATAGGCTTATAATTATGAGACCGACACACGGGGATGTAAAGGTTTCGACAGGGGTGCGTGTGGTATAGATAGCGAGTCGGCGTTCCATGAGGCCGTTAAACGGTGGGAAAACATTTAAACGCAGAAGAAAATTTTGCATTAGCTGCATAAGCTACGTCCCTCATACTTGCGCCTACCAAGTGTGAATGGACGTCAAACCGTAGGCTGGCTTAATTCAGTTGTTCATATGAATTAGGCGAGACAATATGAACTGGGGTTGTGTAGCTTGTCTGTGAGCGATAGCAACCTGAGATCTAAATCATAGACTGTGCTCGGAGAAGTCTATATGGCAACACTTCTGGACAGGGGTTCGACTCCCCTCATCTCCACCATATTGAATATATATGCTAGTAGTATAGAATGCTAATGCTAAATAATGGTTCTATGCTTCTAGCATTTTTTTGTACACAAAAAAATATAAAAGTCAATAATTTTTATCGGTTTGATTGTGCACAATGAATATGAATTAAATCAGATTTTATCTATGTTTTATAAAGGTGGAAGGGTATCGAAAAAATTGACTTTGTCTATAGAATCCTGTAATATATATATAGATATTTATGTAATTATGACACATAAATGATTAGTTTCGTGTAAAGGAGTACATATAATGAAGTTCCGTTATTCCCGTATGTTAGCGGCTCTCGTTGTATCAGCTGTAATGGTGGCCGGTTGTGGCAGCAATCAACAGCAGGCAGGCGATGTGAGTGTCAATGCATACAAAATTACTGCTAGTGATGCACAGGTAAACCAAACCTATGCTGGTACAGTAGTTGCAGAAAACTCTGTAGCTGTACATGCTCGTGTAACCGGTTACGTAGTTGAAAAATATGTTAAAGGCGGGGAGCAAGTTGTAGCTGGCCAGCCATTATATCGTATCGATTCTCGTCAATACGAAGCTACTCTTGCTAATGCTGAAGCACAAGCAGCTCAAGCTAATGCAAACTATAAAAATGCTGAAGTAGACCTTAATCGTTATGAAAAATTAGCTCAACAAGATGCTATTGCGCAACAACGTGTAGATACACAACGCAGCACTGCAGAACAAGCTAAGGCAGCTTATGAAGCATACGAAGCATCCGTAAAAATTGCTCAAGATAACTTAGGCGATACAATGGTATATGCACCGTATTCTGGTACATTACGTATGGATGATATCGATATGGGCACATTTGTACAAGCAGGTTCTACAACATTAGTAACTATTGATTCTATCGATCCTATCTTTGTTGAATTCAGTATGACAGAGCAAGAATATCTTGACTTCATGAAAAATCCAACCGGCGATGATTCCAATGGTCCAAATATTCAATTAAAACTTGCTGATGGCGAAACGTATAATCAACCGGGTTCTATTGTTCAAGCAGCAAAAAGTCTTGATCAATCAACAGGTAAGCTTGTGTTGAAAGCATCTTTCCCAAATCCTGATCATTTGTTGTTACCAAATATGTTTGCTACAGTAATTTCTCCTGGTCAAAAAATTAAAAACGCTATTCTTGTTCCTAGTCGCGCTATTCTTCAAATCATGGATAAAAACTTTATCTTTGTTGTAAATGCTGATGGTGTAGTAGAACAAAAAAGTGTTGAAGTTGGCGGTACAAGTGGTGGCGATACAATTATTAAGGCCGGCTTAGCACCTGGAGACACAATCATCGTTGATGGCTTAACTAAGGTTAAAAACGGTGTGAAGGTTAATGCTAAATTGCTTTCCAAAGAACAATTGAAAGCTACAAAATAGAAGGGGGCTAGATCGTGTCGAAATTCTTTATTAATCGACCTATCTTTGCCATTGTAATAGCCATTGTTATTACCTTGGTAGGTC
>JAWERH010000081.1:0-4239 GCA_032482215.1 Veillonella sp.
TGGTGTTCATTCTGTAAGCAAATCTATCCCAAATCTTGTGGAAACTTCTGACAACATCGCTATCGTACGAGAAAACGAACATACTATTGAAGTACTCATCTCTATTCGTAGTTCTAACAGTAACAGCCTTGAATTCTTAGCAAAGAAAATGCTTCTTCTTGCAAAAACACTTGGCGTATCTGCAGAACGCACTGGTGGCTATCCAGCATGGGAATATGACAAAGGATCAAAACTTGAAGAGCAAGCTATTTCCTTACATAACGAAATGTTTGATACACCAGCGAATGTCAACGCAATTCATGCCGGTCTCGAATGTGGCTTGTTAAAAGGTGTACTACCAAATACACAAATGATCAGCTTTGGTCCTACTATCGTAAGTCCACATACACCAATGGAACGCGTTCATTTACCATCTGTTGAAAATGTATATGTATATCTAAAAGCTTTATTAGCTAAGTTACAATAAACATAAAATAGTAATATTGACTATATACTTTATGTATAATTTGGTATACTAAAGGTAATCTAATTAGAGATTTATATAACGAATTCTCTTCTCACCCTCCTATAAGGAGTTCAGTCAACTCTCCCTCGACTGAGTCTTCTATAGGAGGGATTTTTTTATATTCTTCTCCCAAAATTTGAAATTAATATTTATTCATAGAGGAGTATCTCTTCATATATACGTAAATCGATATATACAATACTTTTCACAATCAATTATGAATATTAAATACATCTGTCACTATACTCATATAAGGTATATAACCAATATATTTAATGAGAATTTTAAGAAAAATAGTACTTTCATAACTATGCATATACCCTAGGGTGTATTTTCTGTGTTATCCTATAGGTGTATACTGTGTTTACATTACTCAGGAGGTACGTATGATCCCTATTGTTATCATATCCGGATTTCTAGGGTCTGGAAAAACAACATTTTTACAACACATACTAAAAGAACATAAATCTACAGATAAAATTTTAATTATAGAAAATGATTTTGGTGAAACCAGCCTCGATGCAGCAAATCTTGCAAAAACAGGGGCTACCATTCGTGAAGTTACATCTGGCTGTATTTGCTGTAGCTTGCAAGGAAATTTCCAACAAGCACTGCTCGACATTCTGCAAAATTACGATGTAGATACCATCTATATTGAACCATCAGGGGTCAGCAAATTAAGCGAAATCATCCATACATGCGAGGATGAAGAGATTGCAAAATCCGCCTATGTTCATGCATCGGTAACCACCGTAGATGCCATGCAAGCACCTATGTTTATCAAAAACTTTGGCCTCTTCTTTAAAGATCAAATCACAAATAGTGATGCCATCTTCTTAAGTCATACCGAAGATATCCAACAAACAAGCATTACAAAACGTATGATTCACGAGTTAGCACCAAATACTCCAATTCACGAAGAAGCATGGAGCACCATTGCGTTACGAGACTATATCAAACGTCTCTATCATTGTCATGATGACCACTCTCTACATGACGAACATCTATTTATGAGCCATACCTTTAAAGACTTGCGTACGCTCACATTAGTTCAATGGAAAACCATCTTAGAAGGTATGCCTGATACAGTACTCCGTGCTAAAGGGATTGTACCGACCGCCGAAGGACCTCATGAGTTGCAATACGGTACCCATTACTGTTCCCTATCCCCTAGTGAGTCCACGGACTATAGCTTAGTTGTTATTGGTACAGATTTTAATGTGCCAATGGTACATAACGAAGTGTGTCAATCATGATACCTGTTTATATCGTTACCGGATTCATCGGTTCTGGTAAAAGTACTTTCATAAATGAACAACTACAATATCGTAAAAAGCTTGGTGGCACAGCATGTATCAGCGCCGAAGAAGGTACTGTATCACTCATCAAAGAAGGATTACAACTCAATCCTGATAGGCTTAGTGCAATTACGCCTAATGAACCCCACACATATAGTTCTATAGCTAATGAAATCGCAAGCTATGTCGACAAGGTAAAGCCTAAAGAAATATGGATTGAATGGAACGGTATGATCAGCTTTCACCAACTAGAAGCCTTGCTATATAGTGATAAGCTGCGCCATCTATTACAAATCGAAAAGGTATTATATCTTTGTACAGACCAATTCGTCGCATCCATTTTGCCTGGTTTAGGTAATGATGTAACAAGCCAATTATATAGTGCCGATTGTATCATCACAGAAACCGATACACATCACGCCTTATTACGGACCTATAACAGTGACGCCAAGATTGTAACTGCGCCAGCGCCAGAAAAGGTAGCAGAATTATGCCGCAATTCTACGTGGGGACTCATACCAAATCTATTAGTTATCGGCATTACAGCCTACATACTATTAGTCACTGCATTCCGCCATGACATTCCTTACTCTATTCATCAATGTTTTGCCATCATTACAGGCCTCATTATTGAGGCTATCCCGTTCCTATTATTAGGAACCATTGGATCAACAGTAATTCGCTATTTCGTACCACAAAGAATACTGCTAAAACTATTAGGAAATCATTCTTGGAAGAGCTATGGTGCCGCTATGGTTAGTGGTTTAGCCTTACCAGTTTGCGACTGTGCTATTATTCCATTATTTAAAGCACTTACAGATAGAGGCGTACCATTATCTGTAGCCATCCTATTTATGCTCGCCAGCCCAATCATCAATCCGATTACTATTCTATCCACCTGGTATGCCTTCCCAGATAATCCAATGATCTCCGTATGGCGTATCATACTTGGCCTTGGCGTAGCTTTATTGATAGCCTTATCATTCCGTTTTATACCACCATCTACGTCTATGATGAAAGCTAAAACGGCACAGAACCTAAGTTATGAAGAAATCGTCTTAGAAGCATCGAAAAGTAAACATATCAATAAAAGAAGATTACTAATTCATATGGAAAAAGAGTTCTCCCAGCTCTTATTCTATTTCTCCATTGCAGCTTGTGTACTATCCGTAGTACAAGTGTATGGAAAGCCTTGGCTCATCAATGCCGGTATCACATTACCTGATGTGTGGGCCATCCCAATTCTGCTATTATTAGCGTTCTTCTTCTCTGTTTGCTCTACATCAGATGCTATTATAGGCAAATCCTTGAGCACTCTGTTCCCTATGAGCTCAGTCATGGGTTTCCTCATCTTAGGACCTATGCTCGATATTAAAAATGTATATATTTTAAAACAATATATGCCTACATCATTTATTCTTCGTCTAGGCTTAACAATTGTTGTTATATCCTATTTAGCCGCATTAGGTTTTCAATTCTTTTTAAGCTAATGTTTAGTCATTACTATTTCAGTTCTTCATGAATATAAAAGGAGATGATTCTATGAAATTAGGACTTAAAGATCGCTTTTCCATTGTGAAAGGCTTACTTTACCTCATCTTAGGTATCTGCTGTGTATACCTAATCGTAACCGGTCGTTATTTGAACTATATCGCACCACGATATGAACTACTGCTAGGCATTAGCAGTGTAGCTCTCATATTAGGCGGATTGGCTACGGTTATTTGGGCTCCATCGCGCTATTATAAACACAACTGGCGCTCTATCGTACCTATCATTATTCCCGTAGTATTGCTCATCGTTCCCCCTGTCCTTGTGCCTACAACTAGTGTTCAAGGTGCTGCACGCATCAATGATGATACAAACAACTTCGACTTTACAAATGATGCCATCGGCGAGGTGATTACTGTTAATAGTGAAAGCAAAGAGCCTGGCATTTCTAAGGACAAAAAAGAAATCGTACTAAACTCCGATAACTTCTATCAAACCATCGTAAAGGTCGGCTCTAACGTAGACCAATACAAGGACTACACCGTATATATGACAGGATATATAAACCGCGATGATAATACACTAAAATCTAATGAATTTACCATCTCTCGTATGGCTATGTCCTGTTGTATCGCTGACGTAGCACCCATTGGCATGACCGCCTATAAACCAGATGGTGATAGTTTAGCTAATGAACAATGGGTTTCTATCGAAGGCAAAGTATCTACACGAGACTTCCACGGTCGTGCTCAACCATATGTAGAAGTAACCAAAATAAAAACAGCAGAACCTATTTTAGGTTATGTATATCCTTAAATAAATAATATTAAATCAATAGTCATAATTAATCTTAAAGAGACATCATTAAACAGTCTTAAATAGATCTGTAAACAAATAAAACCGAGGCATAACGCCTCGGTTTTAATAAATATATAATAGTATTAT
>JAWERH010000082.1:0-5237 GCA_032482215.1 Veillonella sp.
CGCTTTTCTGTGAGCTCATCCATGCGAGCCTTAATAGCATCCTTATCACCAGGTTGTAACGTCATAATAACCTCCCCAATAACCTCATGGTTATCGTGGAATACGCTATGACGATATCCAAAATCCAAGTGAGATGCATCGTACTCCTTAATATTGCCCTCGAAGTCTACAGCTAGTACTGAAGTGACCACATGGCTCATTTCCCCGTCATAAGCACCTGCATTCATAAATACAGCACCACCAAGTGTACCTGGAATACCAATGGCAAATTCAAGGCCAGATAGTCCGTTTTCCCAAGCAAATTCAGAAGCATCTTTTAACATATAACCAGAACCAATGCATAATACATTATCATTGCAATCCATGATTTGTGTCATATGTCGAACCGATACGACAGCACCGCGAATACCACCATCTTTCACCAAAATATTGGAGCCGCAACCAATAATAGTTACAGGCACTTGTGATTCGTGAATCTTGCGTAGCGTAAAGCTCAACTCATCCATCGTCGTAGGTTCAATAAATAAATCAGCAGGACCACCAATTTTAAATGTCGTATGATGACAAAGCAGTTCCTGTTCTCGTACACGTGTACTAGGTAATTTCTCTAATAAGGCTTCTTTTAAGTCCTTAATGTTTTGGTTGTTGTTGTTCGCCATGATCTAACACTTTCATCCCCTCAGTGATTGGTTCGCTAATGATTTTATAAATATCATTAGAGATTTGGCTCCAACGCATTTGTGCTTGTAAATAAGCAGCCGCTGCAGCATTTTCTTGAATTTGAGGCATTAATTCCTCTTGTTTCTTTTGCAATTCATCAGCTTCTGGTGCACCAGACAACTTTGCGTATTCCCATTGCATTTGTTGTGCCATAAATGTGCGTACCAACGCCGCTGCTACTGCATCAGCTTTCAAAGCCTCTTGAGCTGCCATTAACTCTTTGTACTCTTCGGATTCACGCATAGCGTGAGCTAAATCATGAGCTTTATCGTAGTTCATAATATCCTCCTCTAACAACACCTGTCGAAATACTACCTCTCATGTAGATTGGGTAGGATTTCTAACACATATTTATTGTATCTATCTCAATGGTGAAAGTATATTTATTTAGGTTGAATCCAGTTGCCTTCGGCTTTAAGATCTGGATAATCAAGTTGGCGCATAGCTTCATACGCAATAATGGCTACTGCATTAGATAAGTTTAAAGAACGCGCCTCATCTACCATTGGGATGCGAATGCATGTTTCTTCAACACCTTCTAATAAGCTTTCAGGCAAGCCTCTTGATTCAGGGCCAAATACGAGCATATCCCCGATTTCATACTTTACCTCGGAGTGGGTATGCTTTGCTTTTGTAGTAGCGTAGAAATATCTGCGATCAGGATATTTCGCATACAACTCTTGAATATTTTCATGTACCTGTACATCTACCAAATGCCAATAATCGAGACCAGCTCGTTTCACGTGCTTATCGTCGATAGAAAAACCAAGTGGTTTGATAAGATGTAGGGTCATGTGATTAGCTGCGCATAAACGCGCTATATTTCCTGTATTGCCAGGGATTTCTGGCTCATAAAGTACTATTTCCATTTTCGTTCCCCTATTCTTTATATCTATATTATTCTACAAAGGAACGCACAAAATGTCCACTTTTCCCGCCTTCTTTTTCTACGAGGTATGTAGGTCCCATAATCATGCCTTTATCAATGGCCTTACACATATCGTATACGGTGAGCAATCCCACTTGTACAGCTGTAAGGGCCTCCATTTCAACGCCCGTTTTTCCAGTAGTCTTAACGATGGCACGTACCTTGACGGCCTTGTTATGATTTTCATCAGTGCAAGCAGGGCTTTCACCATCTACTAAAGAGCAGTGAACCTCAACCTTTGTGAGCGCTAATGGATGACAAAGAGGAATGAGATTGCTCGTTTGCTTAGCCCCCATGATAGCAGCTAGTTGCGCAACACTAAGGACATCGCCTTTTTTTATAGTACCTGCAGCAATGCGCTCATAAATTGCATCATTGATTGCTATGAATCCTTCTGCGATAGCTGTGCGAGATGTGACATCCTTATCGGATACATCCACCATCCAAGCATTACCATCTTGATCAAAATGTGTTAAATCCATACTATATCCTTACTAATTATGCATAAATTATCATCAATAGTTTTATTTTCATTAGTTATATTATACAATAGAATTAAGATTTATATGTATAAGGAAGGAAGTGTTCCTATGAAAACAAAACTAACTTATTTCGGTCATGCTTGCTTTATGCTAACACGCGGTGATGTGTCCATGATTTTCGACCCATTCTTAACAGGTAATACATGGGATATCGCAAAAAAAGAAGATATCAAATGCCAATATATCTTTGTCAGCCATGGTCACGATGACCACTATGGCGATACAGATTTCATTGCTAAAGCAAATGATGCGCTCGTTATCTCTACGGCTGAGGTAGCAGGTAAAGCAGCAGCTGCTGGTTGTCGTACACACGCTATGCATTTAGGCGGTAAATTTGACTTTGAATTCGGTTCTGTTCGCATAGTACCAGCCTTCCACGGTGCTGGTATCCCTGGTGGTCATGCAGCAGGTTGTATCGTAGATTTCTATGGAGATATTGTATACTTCGCAGGTGATACAGCACTCTTTAGCGATATGAAATTGTTGAATCGCTTTGGCGATATTGACTACGCTTTACTTCCTATCGGCGATAACTTCACGATGGGCGTTGAAGATGCGGCTCTTGCTGCTTCTTATGTAAAAGCGCGTATCTCCATTCCAATTCACTACAAAACATGGCCTGTTATCGACCGTGAACCAGGTGTATTTACAAGCTTAGTTGAAGGCAAATATAATCAAACAGCCCTCATTATCGATCCAGGTTCCTCTATCGAGCTCAATAACTAAAAAAAATAACATCTACGTAGAAATGACGCAATTCTAAGGAATTGCGTCATTTTTATATGCTTTTATAAACGCTTCTCTAAGTTAAACCAAAATATATCAGTGCTCAACCTTTATAAAGTAGCCTAAACCTCTTGGTTAGCCATAGAAAAGCCACTACGACTAGACATACGTACAAATTCATCTATATCTTGTGTTTCATCTACACCCACATAACCTAGTTCACGAACCATGCCATACGGATTATGAAGAGATAGTTGAGGATTTTCCCCTGTAAGAACCCATAAAACCTTATACCCTTTCGGAGCCTCTCGTAATCGTTCCTCGCCTTTGCCATCCGTGAAGTAAACTAATAAATCCACATGGTTTTGATTGGCTAAAGAAAATACTGGTGAGAAAGCTGTTGCACCGCGCACATCAAGGCGAGGCTTTACATCTTTTACTGATTCCATCGTATAAGTACGGCGCACCTCATTATCACATTCTACAACGGTGATGCGATGGTTATAGGCATGTACAATTTGCAGTACTTGTTCTAAGGCGTTCGTAAACTCTGCATCGGTAATACTACCACTCATATCGAGAGCAACCCATACATTAGCTTTATGTTGACGCAAGGTACCAGACAACTCCAAGCGCTCAGGTTGACGACGATTGCGACGCATCGTCGTTTTTTTGTACCCACTTGCTACCTTGCCCATGAGCTTTTTAAGGTAGAAATACCACGGAAGAGCACGACGTGTCTTTTGGAAGGTATCGATGAGACTCTTCACATATCCTTCCATATCACCTTTTGAGGCTTCGTTGATATAGCGCTCCGTAATTTGGTCCATCGTATCCGTATCAATGGAATCAGATTCATCCCAAATATCATGGCTAGTTTGAGGATCAAACTCCATAGCTACAGCTGTATCAGAATTATCTACAGGTACAAAGAGTTCAGGCTTTTCCTTCATCGCATTATCGATGGCCTTGGCATAATACTCAATGGTACGGAATCGTTTGAGCATCAATCCAAAACGTTCATTTACATTGGCTACAGTAACCGCATCACGATCAACATGTTCTAAGTAGTCATTCACAACCATATCCATTGCCATATGTACGGCCGTTTTATTAAAGCTTTGACTCAATGTTTTTACGCGCATCAAATGTGCAGAAATAATATGAAGAATTTCACGCTTAATGCCATTCTTCATAACATCTGGCGGCTGGCGTAGTAAGATAAAAGGATTTACATATAATACATAGCCACCTTGTTTTAAGTTAATACCGAAGGCACTGGTCATATCAAAACGAATACGATGAGCCATTTGAAGGCAGGTGTCATAACGGCTTGTTGCATTACTGCAAAATCGGTGCCTTCAATTTGTATCTCATCTAAGGCACGTCCTATGGTCCCTATATGACTATCTGACATATTATGATTCATCAAGTCCGCTGCTATACGTTCAGGTGCCATACTATGATGCTGCTCTTCATAACTATCTACATAGGCTTCGTATGCAGCATAGATTTGCGTGTACAAGGCCTCCGCTTCACGATGAATACGTTCCCGTTTTGCATGCCAACGATCGAGAGCCTCAATGGCCTTCTCATCATAGGAACCTGTTTTCTCCCACCCGTCTATATGCGTGAGTAAATCAGAGGCGTCGCGAATATCATCTTTATCTAAATTTCGTTGCATCATTCCACCTCCTTTTCATTAAACATCAGTTATGTATATCATGTTTTATATATTGGTTATCATATACCCAATCATTCACTAAATTCTTTTATCTATATAGACAGCTTCATTTAGCTAACTATAAGACAGAACTATTTTTGTGCTTCAAAGAAGGTATCGACGAACAAGTCATCTTCAATGGCATAGGTGTATACGCGCTCATAAGTGTTTCGTAAATCTTTCATAACTGCTACGCGTAGATCACCAGGATACAATGTAAGGAATTCAATGAAGTGATGAACTTCTTCGGCATTGCTATTGCGGTTTAAACGATGCAACATATTTTTAGCCGCTACGTATAAGCGTGTTGGACTTTCACTTTTAACCTGTTCAGCCATAGACATAATGGCCCCTGGCTTTTGAACTGCCGCCAATACATCATCAAAGGTAATAAGTGGTTCTTGGTCTGACTCGATAAAGTTTACAAACGCCTCGGCAATGAGTTTACCTACGTTACCGCGGATAACATTCATAAATACATCGCGACTATAGGCTGAATCTTCTTGGTTTTTATAAATCGTATACAGGCCAGATACGCGTTCAAAGGAGCGTGGTGTAGCATCAATATCATCTTCATGTCGTTGATTTAAATACTCTG
>JAWERH010000083.1:0-6351 GCA_032482215.1 Veillonella sp.
CGAAAAAATTGTTTCCGTCAATACAGATGCATTGTGTAAATAAAGGGTGGTGGGCTTATGTTAATACATACTGACAAAAAGGCGTATGTCGTATTTAGTTTATGGCTGCGCATATTCCACTGGACTATGGTGCTTAGTGTAACGGCTTTATTCTGGACTGGCCTATATATTGGTGATCCAGGATTTGCAGCTATTACAGGTAATCCAGAGCCAACCTTTGCTATTGATGGTTGGTTCTCTATGGAAACTATGCGTCGTATCCATTTCATTGCGGGTGTTATCTTAACATTCTCCTTCATCTTCCGATTTGCTGGTGCTCTTTGGAATCGAGGGGACAGATTATTACCTAAATTCCGTCAAAAACGGTATTGGTACGGTCTTAAAGAAACTACATTGCACTATTTGATGATTCCTCAAAAGCATGAACATCATTGGCTTCGTAACTCCTTAGCAAGAACTGCGTACATGATGGTGTACATTATGTTCTTCTTTGAAATCTTAACAGGTTTTGCCATGTTTTCAATGGTTAATCCTAATGGTATTTTAGGAACTTTATTTGCTCCAGTTATTACATTATTTGGTGGTGAATACAAGGTTCATATTATCCATCACTATATTGCTTGGGGTTTCTTGTTCTTTACTATCGTTCATGTGTATATGGCATTCCGAGAAGACGTTATGGAAGAATCTGGCGAAGTATCTGCCATGGTTTCTGGTATGAAGTATTATGCGCATGATCCAATCGATATTGAAGATCTCAATGGCAAACGCCGTCGTGGTGAACGTATCGATAAACCATCTGGTACAACATATCGTCCAAGTGATCCTAACGATCCTAGAGAAAGAGAATTACAAGAAAATGACTAATACAAGTACTGAAATCATCAGTGGCTTGGAACAATACGCGGACTCAGAGGGTCCGCGTATTGATTTAAATAGCCTTTATGATGATGGTAATAATGAAATCGTCCTACTCGGTGTAGGTAATATATTACTTACTGACGAGGGATTAGGGGTTCATGTAGTAAAAGAGTTAAAAGAGTCTTTCACATTTACACCATCTATTTCTATTATTGATGGTGGAACGATGGGAATGGAACTGCTTACGTATATGCGTGGTATGAAGAAAATCCTGCTCGTAGATGCTATCAATGGTGGGGAAGTACCTGGAACAATATATGAGTTTCCACATAAGGAATTAGAACAATATTTCACAGAACATATTTCTGTACACGAAGTAGGTATGCAAGATATTTTGCGCATCCGCGCCATTCAAGAGGATCCATTAGAGGATGCAGTAGTTATTGGTGTAGAACCAGAATCATTAGAGATTGGTTTTGAACCTAGTGCACCTGTACAACGAGCTTTACCAGAGGTGAAAGAGCGTGTACTCAATGTGTTACGAGAATGGGGCGTAACTGCAGAACCTAACACTTAAACTAATCGGTTTATAAGATGTAAAATTATCTCTAATAGGAGTATTTATGATTGAGAATTATGGTAATGTTCGCGCCGTTTTAAATGAGTTGCGTTTAGCACTTAAAAATTTGCGTGAAACAGGTGAGACTTATTCTATTTATATAGAGAAAACAGGTCTTGCAGAAGAAGAGCAAGTGGAGGTATTAGAAACACTTGGTCGTGGTCATATTACGATTAACTTCAATGAAACAGATCAGCCTGTAGAGTGGTATGAATCTCAATTCTCTGGAATTTGGATTGGCACCTTTAAAAATGGCCGAGATGATTCGATTTTGCACACTGTAGAGGTTGCTAAGTATCCAGTCATAGCTGGTGCATATGAAGAGGATATGGAACTAGCAGAGGCGGATTTACAATCTTGGATTGATGCTGCTGGCCTATAATATAAGAGACCCTTATCAGGGTCTCTTTCTTCTCTGTAGGAGAATATTTTGGTGATTTAGTTAGTTGGAATCATTAAATTAGCTTTGTTTTTTATAATGTTAGTATTTTATTCATATTTTGGGTATATATAATTGGTTTATATATAGAAAAATTTGTAAAATTACGATGAGTTTTATGAAAATAAAATGAAATCAGTTAAATTTCTTGTATTTGGTTAAGAAAATATATTTGATTTTTTGATTAATTGTTGGTTTAGCTAGTTAATAACAGCATTTATTATAATTTTACTGATATAAATTTATTTTATAATACTGTTTATTAAGTAGTTTTGTATATAAAATAATATTTTACTTATTTGATATACTTATATATAAGGTAAATGAAGAGAAAAAGCGGTAGAGTGCGAAAAAATCGCTTATTTACTGAATTTGTAGATATAAATTTGCCTATTGTTAACCTTGATGATTTGCCTTAATTTACTAATTAACTTAAAATATGTGAGTAAAATACTTTGGAGGATTTATGTTACTTTCTATTGTAGTGCCTGTATATAACGAAGAAGCTGTAACTGATGTTATGTCAGGACTCACGTACGATTATGAAATAATCTTCGTAGACGACGGTTCTAGTGATTCGTCATCTATGATATTACGTGAAATTGCTTACAATGATAAACATGTCAAAGTGTTATTGCTTGCTCGTAATTTTGGGCATCAGACTGCGCTTACTTGTGGTCTTGATTATGCTCATGGAGATGCAGTTATTACAATGGACGGTGACATGCAGCATCCACCGGCTTTGATTCCTGAACTCATTCGGTTGTGGGAATCGGGGTATGATGTAGTGCGCACCATACGCGATTCAACTGAAGATGCTAGTTGGGCTAAATCTTTCACGTCTAAGTATTATTACAAACTAATGAACAAAATGGCCGATGTTCCTATTGTTGAAGGGGGATCTGATTTCCGCCTCATGAATAGTAAAGCATTGGGCACATTGAAACGGTTCAGAGAACATGGTCGTTTCTTGCGCGGTATTGTTGGTGCCTTAGGGTATAGACAAGCTGAGTTGCACTTTGTAGCGCCACCTCGTTTTGCAGGGGTCTCAAAGTTTAGTGTGCGTAAAATGATACGATTTGCTCTCGATGGGGTAACCGCCTTTTCAAGAGTTCCTTTACGGGCTGCTTTGTACGTCGGTGTACTATGTGGTGGGTTGAGCTTCTTGCTTATATTGCATCTTTTGTATGTATATCTTACGGGACAAGCCTTGAATGGATGGACTACCTTGGGCGTATCAATTTTGTTTATTGGTGGAATTCAACTCGTCGGACTGGGAATTATTGGCGAGTATGTAGGTCGTATTTTTGAAGAGGTGAAGCAACGGCCTTTGTATTGGGTTAAGTCAGCTATAAACTTTGATGAGCATGAAGATGCTCCATTACTTGGACCAAGTAGTGCAGATGTGTTTATGGCACCTGAGACTTATACTAACAAAAGCAAAGAAGACTAGCTGTATTTGTGAATGCAAATAAATAGACGGTTAGTATATTTTGAATAAATAACTTACTTTAAAAGTTTTGGAAAGGAAGCATATGAAGTCAAAATATAGTAAGGTTAAAATAACGGCATTAACATTAACTTTTGTGTGTGCCACAACAGCCATGGTAGGTGCAACAACATTACAATATGGTGATAAGGGCAAAAGTGTTACAGCGGTTCAACAACAACTAATTAAACACGGTTATAATGCTACAGATAAAAATGGTGTATATGGTAAAGAAACGAAATGGGCAGTTCGTCTGTTCCAACAAGATCGTGGCTTACCAGTGGACGGTATTGTAGGTCCTGCTACGTATAATGCATTGATGAGTGCTCCTCGTTCTACGAAGGCAGTATTGACTCAAAATGCTGCGACTAAAGCAGTAGCAACAAAATCCGCTTTCACAAACAACAATGCGACATCTCGTCGTGTTGCTGGTCAATCCATTACTGGCAAAAATATTAAATTAAATAATATTACGAAAAACGAAACACCAAGTAGCATTCATGCTATCTTGGCGGAAGCAGACAAATATCGCGGTGTACCATATGTATTTGGTGGTACTACACCAAGTGGTTTCGACTGCTCTGGTTACGTTAAATATGTATTTGCAAAACAAGGTATTTCTTTGCCACGTTTAGCAGATGAACAATATAACGTAGGTGTTGAGGTTTCTCGTGCGAACTTAAAAGCAGGGGATTTGGTATTCTTTGAAACATATGAACCAGGTCCATCTCACTCCGGTATTTATATTGGTGATGGCAAGTTCATCAGCGCCACTTCCAGTCGTGGTGTAGCAGTAGCAGATCTTGATACTGGCTATTGGGGTGAACGCTATATCGGCGCAAAACGGGTTGTATAAACCAATATATATTAGCTTTAAAAGAGGCTATACGAATCAATTATGTTCTGTTGATTTGTATAACCTCTTTTTCTCATTTCTAGAAATATTGAATTTTATCCTTGTATTTGCTATTGTGAAAGTCGGTAAATTCCGCATAATCTCAATGTTTTTAATAGATTTTATGTCGTTTTTACGATATAATGAAGAGTAAATAATTTTAGGAGGAATATACACATGAAGGGTAATGAACTGCGTCAAGCATACTTGCAGTTTTTTGAAAGCAAAGGACATTTAAAATTAGATAGTTTTTCTCTTATACCAGAAAACGATCCATCTCTATTATTGATTGGGGCAGGTATGGCGCCATTAAAGCCTTTCTTTACAGGTAAATTGGTACCTCCTTGTCATCGTATTACAACAAGCCAAAAATGTATGCGTACCGGTGACCTTGAAAACGTAGGTCGCACAGCTCGTCACCATACATTCTTTGAAATGCTTGGCAACTTCTCCTTTGGTGACTACTTCAAAAAAGAAGCAATTCACTGGGCATGGGAGTTCTTAACTGAAGTTATTAAACTCGATAAAAATAGATTGTATGTTACTGTATATCCAGATGACCAAGAAGCATATGATACATGGCACAATGATTGTGGCGTAGAAGAAGGTCATATTACACGCCTTGAAGATAACTTCTGGGAAATCGGTGAAGGCCCATGTGGTCCTGATAGTGAAATCTTCTTCGACCAAGGTCCTGAACATGGTTGTGATGATCCTAACTGTGCACCAGGTTGTGACTGCGATCGCTATCTTGAAATCTGGAACTTAGTATTCACTCAATTTAATAAAATGCCAGATGGTTCTTATGAACCATTGCAACATAAAAACATCGATACCGGCGCTGGCCTTGAACGATTGGCTTCCGTATTACAAGGTTGTAAAACAAACTTTGAAACAGATTTGATTTTCCCAATTATTGAAGCTACAGCTAAACGCGCTGGTGTTACATATAACGAAAATCCAAATACTGATGTTTCTTTAAAGGTTATCGCTGACCATGCTCGTGCTGTAACTGCATTGATTTCCGATGGCGTATTGCCATCTAACGAAGGTCGTGGTTACGTATTGCGTCGTATTTTACGTCGTGCTGTACGTCATGGCCGTTTACTTGGTATTGAAGGTATCTTCTTAACACCACTTATAGATGTAGTAGTAGATATTCTTGGCCCTGGTATTAAATCCATTGCTGAGAAACAAGACTTCGTTAAACGGGTTGTACAAAACGAAGAAGAACGATTCAACCAAACCTTGGAACAAGGTCTTGAATTGTTGAATTCTTTGATTGATACACTTGCTGCTGAAAAAGCAACTGTAGTGCCTGGTACAGAAGTATTCAAATTATATGATACATACGGATTCCCTTGGGAATTAACAGAAGAAATTGCTTCTGAACGCGGCTTTACAATCGACCATGAAGGTTTTGAAGCAGCTATGAAGGAACAACGTGAACGCGCTCGTGAAGCTCGTGTAAAAGAAGATGCTAAGGTAGCAACACCTGACATCACATTCTTGAAAGACGAAGAGCTTCTTGAAGATGAAGCTGTAACTGCTTCTTCCGTATTAATGATTGGCAAAGGCTCTGAACGTTTGCAAACAGCTGCTGATGGCGATGAAATTACTGTTATCGTACGCACCACACCATTCCACGCTGAAGGGGGCGGTCAATTAGGTGATACAGGCTTTATCGTTGGCCCAATGGGTAAGGTAGAGGTTCATAATACAAAACGTTTACCTGAAGGCACTGTATACCATATCGGTACTGTTGTGGAAGGTTCCATTTCCGAAGGCGATGATGTAACGCTTGAAGTAGATACAAATCGCCGTGCTGCTATGGCTCGTAACCATACAGCAACACATTTGTTACATGCCGCATTGAAAAAGGTTCTAGGCGAGCATGTTAACCAAGCAGGTTCCTTAGTAACTCCAGATTACTTGCGTTTTGACTTCACTCACTTCTCTCCTGTAACACAAGAGGAACTTGATCAAATTGAAGCTCTTGTAAATGAAGAGATTTTAAAAGCTACAGATTTAGCTATTGCTGAAATGTC
>JAWERH010000084.1:0-5023 GCA_032482215.1 Veillonella sp.
CCCTTGCGGAGTCACTGGTTTTCAAGACCAGCTCCTTAAACCACTCGGACACCTCTCCATAACGGTATTATTATATCAGATTGGCCCAATAATAAGCAACAACGTAATATAAGACAAAAAAAAGCTGGCTCAAAGCCAGCTTTTTCCATGTGTATTTAATGTTGAGTAAAGTTTTCAACTATTTACTATCAAATTATACTTTCATCTATTTGCTACGGAATTAAGCATTCAACTAACTCTCAAAAATTAGAACAAGTCTTTTTTCCACATACCAATGATAGCAATAATAGAAAATACGAATGCAACACCTATAACCTCATAGAATCCCTCTGGATCATCTTGGAATGGCAATGGCACGTTTGTCCCCCACAAGCTAAATACGATTGTTGGCACCGCCATAGCAATAGTAAGGGTCGCCAACATTTTCATAACCAAGCATGTTCATCAAGATATTGGAGTACATTTCAACCATCTCGATGGCCTGTTTATTCTCGATAATAACGTCCTCTAGCAAGTCCTCATCCTCTTCGTACATCTTGAGAAGATGTTTATAGGAACTATGACCACGCAAGCGCAATAGACGTTCCATAACGGTACCATTCGTGCGCAATGCAGATGTAAAGTATGTCATGGATTTCTGTAATTCCAACAATTGGAAGAAGTCTTTATTCTTTGTAGTATGACGCAATTGGACTTCAATATCGTCAGTACGACGGTTGATTTGTTGCAAGTAACGCAAGAACATAGTTGCTGTGCGATACAAGATTTGGAACAAGAAACGCGTCTTTTTGTATGTATAGAACGTAGAAATCTGATTAGAAATGAATGGATACAACACTTCAGATTCTTCTAAGCAGATGGTAATGAAGAAGTCTGGCGTTAAGAAAATACCAAGCGGTACTGTATCATACATATCGTTACCGCGGATAACCGGAATATTGATAACGATAAAGATGTAGTTATCCTCTAACTCCACGTGAGAACGTTCTTCCATATCGAGAGCGGTCTTTAAAACGTCCGTTGGGATTTCCGTCAAAATATTGATAAGGGATAACTCATCGGGGTCTGGGTTCACCAAATTTACCCAAGAACCTTTTGTGGCATCTGATACAGTGCTATCGGAAACTAACTCTTCTTCTATATGTTTATACACCGTAATCATGCTATCCCTCCTTCCAACGAACTTATAGTAATCATCTAATAAATTATATACTATTTTATAGCTATTATTCAATTCAATTGTGAAAGTTTTGTGTATCTAGAACATACATATACAGTTTTATGTCTATTTATGATGTACAAATGTATATAGTAAAAGTATCGTAAATGTTTAATCCACGCAATAAAATAACCTCTAAGTTAGTCAGTTACTAACCTAGAGGTTATTTATATCCGCCCTAATCATTCAGATCAGGATAATGTAATTTATTTCGTTCCTCTACAGAGCTATAAACTCTGCTTTCACCTAATTGCGGCGCAAGATACGAACAGAGTTCAAGATACAAAGGATGGATACGCCAGTATCACCAAATACGGCCCACCACATGGATGCATAGCCCATGAGGCCAAGCGCCATGATAAGGATTTTTACAGCAATAGCGAATACTACGTTTTGCCATGCTACACGCAACGTCGCTTTGGACAAGTCAAGGATATGTGCAATAGCAGTCAAGGACGGACGCATGAATACAACGTCTGCCGCTTCGATAGCCGCATCAGCACCGCTACCCATGGCGCCACCTACATCAGCACCAGCAAGTACTGGAGCATCGTTGATACCGTCCCCTACGAACATAGTTGGACCATATTCAGAGCGAATATCTTGTACTACGGACAATTTATCTTGTGGCAACAATTGAGCACGTACAGCACTTACACCAGTTTCTTTAGCGATGTAATTTGCACTTGCTTCAGCATCACCTGTAAGCATAACAGTTTTAATATCTTGACCATTAAGATTAGCAATCGCTTCAGCAGAGTCTGGGCGAGCTTCATCGGCGATGATGATACGACCTAAGTATGTATTACCTTCTGCCACAAGAACTTCTGTGCCATATTCAGCAGCCTCTGTTGGATAGCCTTGCACATTATAGCGTTCCATAAGGCGACGGTTACCAATAAGTACTTGTTGACCATCAGTCATACCTACCATACCTTCGCCTGCCAACTCTTGAACGAAATCAGAAGGTTCCACTGTAAGGCCTTGATCTTTTGCTTCAGACACGATGCTTGTTGCGATTGGATGTGTAGAAACGGCTTCGATAGCTGCCGCCATGGATAACAATTGACTGGAACTTACATGAGAGCCTACAGTTTCTACGCTGTGAACTTTGAACTCACCAGATGTGATAGTACCAGTTTTATCAAGAGCTACTGCTTTCACATTAGCCAACGCCTCGATAACGCGACCACCTTTTAACAAGATACCGTGTTTAGATGCATTGCCGATACCGGAGAAGAATGCGAGCGGTACGCTGAGCACCAATGCACATGGGCAAGAAATAACGAGGAATGTTAAGGCTGTGTAGATCCATTTATGCCATTCACCAGTAATAAGGGATGGGATAATAGCAACAGCAAGAGCAAGGAATACAACGATTGGTGTGTATACGCGAGCAAAACGCGTAATGAAGCGGTCGATTTTAGGTTTAGAAGATGCTGCATTTTCAACGGCATCAAGAATTTTAGTAACCATGGATTCTTCAAGAACCTTATCTACACGCATTGTAATGCGACCAGATTCGTTGATACAACCAGACATAAGTTGAGTGCCAGGTACGGCGCGAACAGGTACAGGTTCACCTGTTACAGGTGCTGTATTAACGCGTGTTTCACCTTCAAGCACTGTGCCGTCTAGAGGAATTAAATCGCCAGGACGAACCTCGATAGTCCAGCCTACTTCAACCTTTTCAGGAGCCATAACTACGATTTCACCACCGCAGTCTGTATCTACAACGCGCACCTCTTGAGGACGCATATCAACAGCGTTCATGATTTCTGTACGACTACGATCAGTTGCTTTTTCTTCGAAGAACTCACCAATACGGTAAAACAAGATAACACCTACGGCTTCAGGCAATGCATCGATAGCAATAGCCCCCAATGTAGCGATAGACATCAAGAAGTTTTCATCGAACACTTGGCCTTTTAAGATATTTCGACCTGCGATGCGCAATACTGGGAACGCAAGAAGAATATACGCAACATAGTAAATTGGAGTCTCAATACTCTCTGGCAAGCTGATAGATGGGACAAAGGATGACAAAACGTCATAAATCATAAATAACAAGCCTGCTACGATGACTGCAATTGTTACAGCATCACCACCACGATCCTGGTCAGGACCATGCTCATCCATAGCCGCTTTAGATTTACGTTCATAATCTGCTACTGTAACGCCTTCTTCGATGGCATCACAAATGTCTTGAATGTCACGTTTAAGAGCTTCACGGTCTTCCCAAGAGCCGGTTAATTTTAATTGATGTGTAGCAAGTGTGAAATTGGCAGTCTCTACCACATCCATTTTACGGATACGATCTTCAATTTTTGCTGCGCAGTTCGGACAGTTCAAATTCTTCAACAACAATGTTTCTTCCATGATATCTCCTTTGATAATAGTAAAAGCTTCTATCCTGTATTGTAAGTTAATAGGTAATATTTTTCTAATACTTATTAGACATATCTTGTTTCATATCTTGTTATATATGTTCCTAAACATTTTTCATCAGATATTTTTATTATATGAATACCTGTTCATATATTTATATTACATCAAAGGAGATTAAATGTCAATACAAAATCATATTCAACATATATCAAATTTTATTTACTTTAGTTCTAACTATATTCACCTTATATCAAATTTCGTTCTACTAGGAATTTATGTGCTACATCAGCTGGCAGTTGATGTTCCGTTTCAACGGCGTAATTCATCTTCGCCATCTCTTGATCTGTAATCGTATGATTCAAACTTTCTAATACAGGGCGCAATTCAGGATGAGCAATCAATACTTCGCTACGTACCACATTGCCAGACATATAAGATGGATATAAATGTTTATCATCTTGTAACACCGTAATCGGTGCAATACTTAATTGACCATCAGTCGTGAAAATCGGCATTGCATCCACCTCATCACGACCAATAGCCGTATATTTTAGCCCTATATCCATATCTTTAGTAGCTTTAAAACTCATGCCATACACGCGTTGTAATCCAGCATAGCCATCTTCACGTCCAAAGAAATCATATTCCCCTCCTAATGTTAGGGATGGTGCTATACGAGCAAGATCTAAGTCTGAGCAATTTCATTACGCACCCCGATGCCATAGGTATTATTAAATCCATACATACCGACCCATTCGAAATTGTATTCCTCTTTGTATGCTTGTGAAAGCTCATTAAATAGACTTTCATCATAAGCATCAGTGCGTTTCAATACAGCAGACCAAGCTGTACCAGTATATTCAGGATATATATCAAATTGGCCGGAAAGCATAGCTGGTTGAATATTTGATGTACCACCACCGACACCTTCTGTAACCTCTACGGTTAAATCAGTCTTCTTCTCGATTAATTCTTTTAAGATACCATTGCAATTATCGTCATAATCGAAACAAATATAATCGTATAGCGCTTCATATGAGGGCTAATACGCGTTACTCTTTCACCTAGAGAAAAGAGAGCATCAACGGTAATGGCTAATAGGGCAATCAGTAGACTGCCTGCAATTGTCAAAGCACTTTGATTCGTTGTAATCCCTCTATAAATCGCCACGCCTAAGCCACCAGCACCAATAAAGGATGCAATACCTGTCAAGGCAATGGTCATAACGAGCATAGTCCGTATACCAGCCATAATAGTCGGCATAGCCAAGGGAATCTCTATATTCCACAAACGTTGAATCCGCGTAAGCCCTAACGCAATTCCCGCTTCACACATAGCTTGATCAATTTGGTTAAGACCAGTAAATGTATTTCGTACCATCGGTAATAAGGCATAGATAACCAATGCAATGATAGC
>JAWERH010000085.1:0-8439 GCA_032482215.1 Veillonella sp.
ATTGTGCACGTTGAGGAGCGATGAAGATTTCATCCTTTGTAATTTTTACATCGTTCAATAATAATTTGAATACTTGAGGTTTTACAAAGATAGTACCATTTACCTTGCGAGCTGCAGGCAAGAAGGATTCGGAAGTATCAAGGTTGATAATCTTTAATTTACCATGGCGTACAACTTCTGCAGAATCTGGTTGGATTGCTAGTGTAGCAATGTTCATGTCTACTAATGCTGTTTTAGTAGGCTCATCCCATGCTACTTTATAGCCTAATGCTTCAGAGACTTGGCGTAATGCTACGAGCGGTTGACCATCTACATAGATTACATTTTGCTGACCATTAATAGGCTCAACAACCTTACCATCTACATTGATATGATGGGCAGTCGTAACAGATGCTGGCTTTTCAAGATTCATAGCTGGGCCTGGATTCTCCATTCCAATAGCCGCTTGTGCCGGCTGTACTGTGCCAAATGTAAAAGCTAACGCACCTACAGCGATGCTAGATAAAATAAGCTGTTTTAATTTCATAAGTGACCTCCATAAGGTATTATATCGTTCTGAATAAACTAACATTACCAAATGTATATGAATATTTTATTATAAATTTTAATTTTACACAATCTATATGTGAGCATAATGTAATTGAACTAGAGTATGAGGATAGGATAGTTTATTTAGGAATATAGGATGGACTGGTCATTTAACTATAGTCTGAAATCGTTTATCTCTATAAGTAGTATATGCTTTTATATGCTATAATTAAGTGTTATATGAATTATTCAATATATTTAATTATAGAGTTCTAGAAGATATAGAAAGAGGTTCCTTATGGCATCCGGCAGATCTGAAAAAGAGTTACAAGGGGTAACCAATGATTACTTCGTTAAGTTTAATTGTCCTGAGTTCACTAGCTTGTGTCCTATGACAGGTCAACCTGACTTTGCCACAATCTATATCTCTTATGTACCAGATAAGAAAATGGTTGAGTCCAAGTCTTTGAAATTGTACCTATTTAGTTTCCGTAACCATGGGGACTTTCACGAAGATTGCATCAATATCATCATGAAAGACCTCATCAAGTTGATGGATCCAAAGTACATCGAGGTATGGGGTAAGTTTACGCCACGCGGTGGTTTGTCCATCGATCCATATGCAAACTATGGCAAGCCTGGTACAGAGTGGGAAAAAACGGCAAAAGAACGCCTTCATTTTCACGACATGCAGCCTGAGCGCGTAGCATACCGTTAATATGGTATATGAATATATAACAATGGGCACATCGTTCATAATGTTTTTTATGATCGGTGTGATCTTGTCTATTCACCCTGCATCCATAATCGTAGGGGAGCATACGCAGTTGTCACATCTCAGCAGATGGACTCGGTGGAATGGGTATCTTATCTTTATATTGACCCTATTTATCGTGGATGTACTCATAACAAATGGCATATATGCTGCATTTTATGATGTTTATGGTAATTTATCGTCTTTGAGTGAGCTAACATTTGACCCGATGGCTCTATTCTTTAGTGAAAGCTTCCAAATAGGCGTTGTTGTCGTTTTTGCTCTGGTGTTGTTACAAGCGTTAGGCCTCGTCGATTTGGCGCATGGTGAAAGAAATTTATCATTTCACTATGACCAACTACATCAAGGCAAAGACCAACCGTCTTGGATGGAACGGTACATGGTGCATACAAAGGGCACGTTGGGTTCAGGTATGGTTGGTCTGCTTTATATGTTGCGGATGACCATGAGAACTATGTGGTCTTATATTATATGTCTTATATGGTTCAAGTTTATAGCTATACTCACTAACGTGCTGCTTTCACCAATTATCAATCGATTAATGCATGTTGAATTGATAACATCAACGCATATCATACTGGACCCTTATGTAGCGATATATTTGATAGCAGGATTTTTGTGGGGCTATGTAGCGCTACACTATGACATAGACAAGGCGTATAACGTAGCGAATAGCACTGTTATAGCCATCGTTCCACGTCTTACCGTTATACTAGGGTCCTTCATCTTTATTGGGCTGGCGCTAACTATCATTATGGTGCCTATTACCTGGGATGTGGTGGTAGACACGTTGACAAATTTATAAATAAACCTAGTTATTTCCTATATTTTTAGGGTTTTAAAAGCGGTTCTCATTCTCTTGACAATGCATAGATGCAGGTGATAGAGTATGAGTGTATTTATGGGAATACACAAATGGTTATATCCAGTGTATAGAGAATAACAAGGTGAAAATCATATCGTCCTTGGGATGTTCCTGAGGACGATTTTTATCATCTATCGCCAAAAGGAGGATCAGATGAGCATAGTCACAAATCAAACAACTGAACTGATTGGTAAAACTCCGGTATATCAATTACCAAACACCAATATCTATGTAAAACTTGAAAAATATAATGTAGGCGGTTCTGTGAAAGACCGTGCTGTACTTGGCATGTTGCAAGACGCTAAGGAAAAAGGACGCCTTCACGAAGATAGCATTATCGTTGAAGCTACAAGCGGTAATACAGGCATTGCTCTTGCCATGGTGGGCGCTATCTTGCATATTAAAACTGTTATTATTATGCCTGAAAGCATGAGTAAAGAACGCCGTGAACTTATTAAGGCCTATGGTGCACAGCTCATATTAACGCCGAAAGAAACGGGGATGAGAGGTGCTCTTGAACGCGCTAATGAAATTTTAGATAAATATCCAAATGCTTTCACATTGGGCCAATTCGTAAACCCTGCAAACCCAGATATGCATTATCGTACAACTGGTGCTGAAATCGTAGAACAAGTGCCAAATGTAGATGTATTCATAGCTGGTATCGGTACTGGGGGGACTTTCACAGGCGTTGCAAAACGTTTGAAAGAACATAATCCTAACTTGAAAGCCATCGCCGTAGAGCCAACAGGTTCTCCAGCCATTACGGAAGGTAAGGGCGGCCCTCACAAAATTCAAGGCATTGGGGCAGGCTTTATTCCTGAAAACTTTGATCAAAGCTTAATGGACGGAGTACAAACTGTAAGCGATGAAGAGGCTTTCAGCGAAGTGCAAACCTTTATGCGTGAAAGCGGTGTTTCTATTGGCCTTTCCTCAGGGGCTGCTATCGTTGCGGCAAAGCGTATTGCGCGGGAAGAGCCAAGGGCTAATATTGTGGTGATTGCGCCAGATGGGGTAGAAAAATATTTATCCCTTTTGGACTTCGCCAATAATGAATATGTAAAGTAACGGATTTCGCATAGATAAAGCATCTTATGTATAGGAATACATACCACATATGTTGTATACTATATATTATATATGAGTAGAGTTATTTGAGATGGAGTCGCTATGATACAAGGTTTACGCGAATTATGGGGCAAAATTCAATATAATATTAAGCGCGTAATGGATTCTGACCCGGCAGCAACAAATGTGTGGATGGTTATTTGGACATACCCGCATATTACAGCCTTGTTTTGGCATTTCTTTGCGCATCGCCTCTATAAGGCGGGATGGCCAACCTTGGCCCGTCGCGTAGCACTTCATTCTCGTCACGTAACCGGCATTGAAATCCATCCAGGTGCTACCATCGGTCGTGGTTTATTTATCGACCATGGCATGGGTGTCGTTATCGGTGAAACGGCAATCGTAGGGGATAATGTGACCTTGTTCCACCAAGTGACGTTAGGTGGTATGTCTTCTAAAAAGGTAAAACGCCATCCGACCATCGAAGACGAAGTCCTTATCGGTACAGGAACGAAAATCTTAGGCGATATTACTATTGGGGCACGCACTAAAATCGGTTGTAACCTCGTTATCAAACATGATATCCCGAAAGATATGGTTATCTTTGAAACAGATCCAGAAAATATGTATGTCCGTAAGCCTCGTCGTACTAATAATGGCCAGGCAGAGGAAAAGAAAATTCCTGACGATTACATAGAATACTATATTTAATATAGTGTAATAAAACCTTATATAATATAGAAGGATAGAACCTCTAACTATTAGTTGAACTAGTAGTTAGAGGTTTTTTTGTAAAAATATTCAAAAAAATCGATTTAATGTATTGACAAGGAAAATCATTATTGATAAAATAAGTTATGTAATCAATACTGATTACAAATTAGATAAACGAATTGATGGCATAGAAGCCGACTAGGTTTATTCTGCTTTTTGAATAAACTGTACTTGAGAATTAAAAGAAAGAGGAGAATTACTATGAAAAACTTACAACAAGTAAACCAATATTTAGCAGATCTTTCCGTATGGAACGTAAAATTACATAACCTACATTTCAACGTAACAGGTCCACAATTCAAATCCATTCACGAATATTTGGAATCCATCTATGATGAAGCGTTTGAATACTTCGATGCAGTAGCAGAACACGTGAAAATGCAAGGTCAATTCCCATTGGTTAATTCTGCAGAATACGCTAAATTGACTAAAATTGAAGAATTGGGTCAAGAAGATATCCCTCAAGCGAAAGTAATTGAAATTCTTCTTAAAGACTTCAAATACATGAATGATCAAGCTGTAGCAATCCGTGCAGCTGCTGATGAAGAAGGTGACTTCTTGCTCGTAAGCATGATGGAAGATCACGTTGCATACTATGTAAAACAAATCTGGTTCATCGAATCCATGTTGAAATAATACGATTGACAATGCCTTATTGGGTATGATATGATTACCCAGTAAAGCATGGAAGGGTTCGAATCCCTAATCCTCCGCCATGCTGAGACCTCACATCACGTGATGTGAGGTCTTTTTGTTTATTGTGGTATTTACTGGGAATGGACCTAAAGGTGTAAGGGTTCAAGTGAGCTTGAGGTCTTGTAAATATTGATTTATACAGGTGTGTAAGGTTATAGAGTTGACGTATGATAAGGGGTTTCATATAATAGGTTGTATCAAATGTAATTTTAAGGAGACTCTTATGAATACAAAATATACACGTCACATACATTTACTTCGTCGCGCTGTTGGCATCGGTGCATTATGTCTCGTTGCCTCTGTTGGTTTCGCGCATGCTGAAAGCATTTCTATTCCCAGCGCACGTCCCATGGTAGATGGTGTGAGTGCTGATGTAGAAACTGTTAGTAGCTCTAGCAAAGCACAACATCATGTGAGTGCAGGTGTGATTACGCCAAATGATTGGACGTATACAGCATTACAAACACTAGTTAAGCACGGTGCTATTACCGATACACATGGTTTTGTCTTTGATGGTAATACAAGCTATACAAAGGATGAACTCATGCCGCTTATCGACGAAGTTGTAACTAAACGGGAGCAAATGAATGAAAATGATCGCCAATATGCGTTGCGTATTTACCAAGAAAATATGCGTGATGTAATGGATTATCGTATCGCTCGAGATAAGAAAATCACCGAAGAGCGCCGTCAAAAATTAGATGCAAAACGCGCTGAAAAGGCTAAGAAATCTGGTAAAACATACCAAGTATCTAAATCTCAACAAGATGCTTTAGATAAGGCTAATGATGCGGTAGCGAAACCAGAAGAGCGTGCTTTAACAGATGAGCAAATCAAAGAAAAGATGAAGAAGTTTAAAATTGATGACTCTCGCGTTAAAGTAAATAATAATGTGCGCATCCGTTATACAGGTGGTAAGGATACAAAATCTAAAACCGATGCTCGTATGCAAACGGAGATGACTTTCACTCTATAACCCTATTTAAGGAGTTATAATGATTGATTTTTTAAAGAAACAGCTGTTTACCGTCCACCAAAACGGTAAGCAGCAGGTGAGCGAGGTCTTTAAATATATAGGACCTGGCATCATCGTAACGGTTGGGTTCATCGACCCTGGCAATTGGGCGGCCAATCTCGCTGCTGGTGCTAGTTATGGTTATGAACTATTGTGGGTAGTTACGCTATCTACGATTATGCTTATTTTATTGCAACATAACGTGGCCCACTTAGGCATTGTACGAGGCCAATGTTTATCCGAATGTGCTTATGAATTCTTGCCGCGTTACGTGTCTAGGTTCGTATTGAGTACGGCGGGCATTGCAGCGGCAGCGACCGCATTGGCCGAGTTTATCGGTGCAGCCATCGCATTGAAAATGCTTTTTGGCATTCCTCTTTTGATAGGTAGTGTTTTGACGGCTATTATCTGTACCATTATGCTCATAACAAACTCTTATCGGAAGCTAGAGCGTATCATTGCAGGATTCGTATCCCTCATTGCGTTGGCGTACCTCGTAGAGGTCAATATGGTCAATGTAGATTGGGCGGCAGCTGGTATTGGTTGGGTAGACCCTAAGGTTCCTAATGAATCGATGCTCGTTATTTTGAGTATCTTAGGGGCGGTTATTATGCCTCACAATTTGTTCTTGCACTCAGAAATCATCCAAAGTCGCCAGTTCAACACGCAAGATCCTTCTGTAATGAAGCGCCAATTGCGTTATGAATTTCTAGACACTCTATTATCTATGGGTATTGGCTGGATGATTAACTCCGCCATGATCTTATTGGCGGCGGCAGTGTTCTTTGCTCATGGCATTGAAGTAACGGAGCTTGAACAGGCTGAGGAGTTGTTACGACCTCTCATTGGACCTGCAGCAGGCACTATCTTTGCTATCGCATTGCTCTTTGCGGGCTTTGCATCATCTGCTACGGCAGGTATGGCAGGGGCGAGTATCTTTGCCGGTATGTTTGGTGAGTCTTACGATATGAAAGACTTCCATACAAGATTAGGCTTGGCATTAACCTATATTCCAGCATTGCTTTTGATTGTATTCGTTACCGATTCGTTCCAAGCCTTGTTGATCTCTCAAATGTTCTTGAGCTTGCAACTACCTATCACAATTTTCTTGCAGCTTTATATGACTAGTAGCCGCAAGGTAATGGGGCAATATGCGAACCATACATATACGAATGTACTATTATGGGGCATTGGTATTGTGGTAACTGTTATGAATATCTACTTACTCTATGTAGGCGCATAACATATAAGCTTATAGTAGGTGTATAATACACAATCTCATATTTGAATGAAGCTAGTAGACTAGTAGTAAGGCTTAGAAAACAATCGAATTGTTAGCTCACAGTGTAAAGCTAATAATGATAGAGAAAAAGACCGCGTTGGCGGTCTTTTTTGTATTCGGTTATGTATATTGATTATGTAAAAAGCGTATCCAAGAATACCCATGGGGGCTATAAAATATGTTACAATTAAAGATAGCATAAATCTGTAGGGAGAATTCCCCCACCAGTGTAATAGATAGAAATTAGGAGGACCTAATGGCAGACGAAGTAAAAGTACAAGATGCAATGCAATCTGATTTCAGTGTTGTAGTAAACGATATTGCAGAGGAATTATTAACGCGCCTAAATATGGATGAGGATGGTTCTATTATCGACATGTTCCAAACTGGTTCATTTGATCCTTGGCAATTATTCGTATTCTTCGGCGCTTTAGAAAAAGCTCTCGTTGAGTATAGAACTGATAAACGTAAGAAAACAGTTATCGTTCATGCACAACCTGAGGCACTTCTCGGTATTGGCCGCGTAGTAACACCTGTATCTACTATGCTTGAGCATGTGTTGATGTCTCGCTTGAACGACATGAGCGAAGGTCGACTAGAAACAGGTATGCTTACTGTGTCTGCTGAAAGCATCGATTACGAAGGTGTAAACCTTAAAGGTCGTCACGTTGTTATCGTATGTGACCTTGTAGACGAAGATTCTGATTACCTCAAAGAATGCATTAGATTATGTAAAGAATTGAAAGCTAGCCACGTTGTGGCGGTGCCTCTCATGTTGTGGAATCCAGAATTGATTGACAATTTGACAGAGGAAACTATCAAGGCGGAATTATCTCATGAAAATCGTCCTCTCTCCTAGTAAGACAAAAACAATTATCGATGCTGCGAAGAATGATGGGGCAGTCAATCATGCAGTTCGAGACGGTCAGTTTCAGCCGCACATCACGCAAGAGATTGTAAAACATGTACAGTCCCTTGATGTAATGGCCCTTGGCAAGGCTTTAAAGCTAAAGGATGACAAGGCCCAAGCTCTCTTTGATTTCTATCAAGATTTTGAATCCCATCCTGTAGGCCTAGCTTGTGAAAGCTACGATGGCATTGCTTTCAAATATTTAGACTGGGCCAACTTGTCTGATGAGGCTAAGGCCTTTGGTGAAAGCCACCTCGTTGTGATGTCTGCGTTGTACGGCGTCGTAGAGCCTACGATGGGCGTGCGCGATTATCGTCTCGATATGGTCGATAAGGTAGGCATTAATCTATACGATACATGGCGTGAAGCAGTGGATGCATACTTTCACAAGGAAGATTGGATCCTAAATCTAGCGTCTAAAGAATATGCGAAAATGGTGAACCATCCAAAGGTGGTAACCGTTGAGTTTTGGGAATTGCGAGGCGACACATTTAAACAGATGAGTACGTCCTCCAAAATGAGTCGT
>JAWERH010000086.1:0-3803 GCA_032482215.1 Veillonella sp.
ATCCGCTACAGCTGTACAAGAAAGTGTAGCAACCGCATTTGATTTAGCTGACCTTGATGTTGATGAAATCAGTTGTCAAGTTATGGACGAGGAGATCGCTCTCCTATCTGTTGCACCAGGCTTTCACTTTACATTGCACACGTATCCTGCTCTAGGCTATGTGGCTGTTGATTTATACTCTTTTGAGCAATCCTTACCGCTCACATTAATTATGAAAGCATTGCGTAAATCTTTCAGAGCGGAAAAGGTAAAAGCAACAAGTGTACAACGTGGCGACTTTGGTAACGAGCGCGATATGAAGCCACGTCGCAAAACTAAGATTACTACACTTGGTCGTGTTTCCCGTACGCGTATCCAACTCAAACAAACAGGTGGCAAATTAAAAAAACAAAGTGCTAAGGTTATCAAAACGTTAGCTAAAAAAAGTGGCCTAAAAAAATAACCTAAAAGGACTAACCTATTTGAACTGCACCTCCAAAAATTGTGTCCAATTTTTGGGGTGCAGTTCATAGTTAGTCCTTTTTATTAGATGAAAATATTATTGATATATCACTATATCCATATCATAACAATATAAAGAACAAATAGACATACAAAAAAGCTAGAGAAAATCCTCTAGCTTTTTATTTAGGTTAATATGTGATTTATCTATAGACAGCTTATCTACGAACCATCATTTCTTCTAGGTCCAGAACATCAGCAATTTCATCAACGTCATCACAGATGTACTCTGCATCGGCTTCTTTTAGTTCAGCTTCTGTACCATAACCATAAGTAACACCGATAGAAATACAGCCAAGTTCGTTAGCTGCCTCTACATCATACTTACGATCACCTACCATAAAGGCCAAACGACGACCATTGTCATCAGTTAAAGGATTGCCACAAAGTTTAAGAGCTTTTTCAAGAATCTCTTTCTTATGCAATAAACCAGCTTCATAATTTGCACCAACAATTACATCAAAGTACGGTGTTAATTCGAAGTGATCTAAAATGTCTTTAGCATAATGTTCAGGCTTTGCTGTAGCAACAGCAATAGTATATTGTTCTGTTTTGCATTTAGCCAACAAGTCTACAATATTCGGATATACTTGATTTTCAAATTTTCCGATTGTACCATACCGTTCACGGAATTTAAAGTATGTTTCTTCCGATTGCTCAAAGGTCATACCACAATGTTCTTGGAACGCATCTACCAATGGTGGTCCTAAGAATAATTGTAGTGTTTCTTCATCAGGTACATCATAACCAAAATGTTCCAATGCAAATTTAATGCTTTTAAGAATACCTTCTTGAGAATCAGTTAAAGTTCCATCTAAATCAAATAATATCGTTTTCTTCATATTATTTCTTTAAAGCCTCTTTCAATGTATGCCATGCAAGAACTGCACATTTAACACGTGCTGGCATGTTAGAAATATTTTGTAGTGCCATAGCATCTTCTAATTCTTCTAACTCATTTTCATCGGTAATCTCTTTTTTGATCATACCTAAGAAAACTTCTACCAAACGAAGAGCTTCCTCAACGGATTTGCCCTTGATGATATCAATCATCATAGATGCAGATGCTTGACTGATAGCACAACCAGAGCCTGTGTATGCAGCATCTTTAATAATGCCATTTTCCACATTGAGTTGCAATGTTAGGTCATCACCACAACTTGGGTTATGGCCATGCTCAGAATTTGTAAAATGAGCTAATTCATGTTTATTACGCTTATCTTGGTTATGTTCCAAAATAAGTTCCGTATATAATTGATCCATTTCCATTGATGGTAAATCTCCTAATCTTTAAAACCCATTACTGAACGAACTGTCTTTAATACTTCAAGGAATGCATCTAGATCTTCCTTACGAGTATATAAGTACATACTTAGACGAGTGGATGCAGATACGTTGTAGAATGCACCTAATGGTTGTGCACAGTGGTGACCGGAACGAACACAAATGCCCTTAGAATCCAAAATTGTAGCTACATCATGAGGATGTACATCATCTACTGTAAATGCAATTACGCCGTGTTTTTCCTTAGGATTTTGAGAGCCAATTACGTGAACATGTGGCAATGCAACAATCTTAGGAAGAATATATGCTACAAGTTCCTCTTCATAAGCTTCAATAGCATCCATGCCAAAGGATTCTAAATAATCAATAGCTGCATGCAAGGAAACGGCACCATCAGCATTTGGAGTACCAGCTTCGAATTTATATGGAAGCTCATTGAATGTAGCAGTTTGTTCTTTTACATATTCAATCATGTCCCCACCCAATAGGAATGGTGGCATAGCTTCTAATAACTCACGTTTACCATAGAGTACACCAATACCTTGAGATGCACACATTTTATGGCCAGAGAATACGAAGAAATCACAATCTAATTCTTGGACATCAATTTTTTTATGAGGTGTAGATTGAGCACCATCGAGGACTACTACAGCACCTACAGAATGCGCTTTTTCAGTTAATTCTTTTACAGGGAATTCCATACCAAGCACATTGCTAACATGAGCAAAGGCAACAATTTTAGTGTTTTCATCAATTTTATTGATTTCACCATCTTTTAAATGCCCATGTTCATCAAGGTACATATATTCTAAAGTTGCCCCTGTTTGTTCTGTCACATATTGCCATGTTACAAGATTGGCATGATGTTCCGCAACAGTAATGACAATCTTGTCACCTTTTTTCACATTATGAAGACCATAGCTATGAGCAATCAAGTTCATAGATTCTGTACTATTACGTGTGAATACAACTTCTTCACGTTCACGAGCATTGATAAATTCAACTACGCGATCACGAGCATTTTCATAGTCTTCAGATGCTTCAATAGCTAAAATATGAGAGCCACGATGTGGATTACCATTACGTTGTGTCATATGTTCCACAACACGATCAATTACGGACTGTGGAATTTGTGCAGTAGCACCGCTATCTAAATAGATAACGCGGTGCCCATTATGCTCTTTATGTAGTATAGGAAAGTCTTTGTATGCTTCTGCAATTGGTCTCATAAAAACGCCTCTTTAAATTTTATTACGTACAGCTGCTAACGCTGCTTCTTCAATCGTTTCATCACCAATGCGATCAATAATAGGTCGAATCATAGATTCTACAATGATATGTTTTGCTTCTACTTCACTAAAGCCACGGCTCATGATATAGAACAATTTATTATGATCAATTTGGCCTGCACTCGCTGCATGATTACCCACTACATTATCTTCTTTACATAATAATAGAGGTAAAGAAACAGATTTTACAGTTGGATCTAACAATAAGCAAGTATCTTCTTCCGCACCTTCAGAAGCTGTTGCACCATGAAGGAAATCAAGAGTACCACGGAAAGATTTTTTAGAATTGCCACTAAGAGCACCTAATGTATGAATATCACTGAAGGATTTTTTACCACCATGACTCATAATCATGGAGATATCAAATTTTTGCTCTTCGTTACCAAGATAAGCAATATCATGAACCATACGAGATTCTTGACCTACTAAATCATGATAGTAGTTCAAAATATTTTCGCTACCACCAAGTTCAATGTTAATGTATTCTACATCTGCTTTATCTTCCAATTTTGTATAACGATGTTCGATATGTTGTACATGTTCAGGTAAAAGATTTACCTTTTTCACTACAACTTTACCGCCTTCTTTTACATCGTATTCATTTAGATAACTAACATTTGTTAAAGCTTCACCAGTGCCAGTTACATAGAATTGTACCTCTAGTTCTGCCCCTTCACCAACGATGAATTGGAAACGGTTAGCTACACGTGCATTAGCATCAATGCGGAT
>JAWERH010000086.1:3835-9384 GCA_032482215.1 Veillonella sp.
ACAGCGATGGATTGTACAGATGTATCTTCTCCAGCTAGAGAGCTTACAGTATGGTTAACACGCAACCATCTGAATGTCGGTCTAGGGAGTTCATTAAATAGTAATTCGCTCATAATTCCTCCTTAACCGATAGAACCTTCTAATTCAAGATTGATTAGATTGTTCATTTCTACAGCATACTCAAGTGGTAATTCTTTGGAGATTGGCTCAACGAAACCACGAACGAGCATTGCACGAGCTTCTTCTTCGCTAATACCACGTGTCATGAGATAGAAAATCGCTTCGTCGGAAATACGACCGATTTTAGCTTCATGACCTAAATCCACATTATCGTTTTCTACGATAATAGCTGGGATTGTATCAGATTGAGACTCTGCATCAAGCATCAAGGATTCACAAGATACAGTTGCTTTGGAATGTTCTGCTTTAGGGCCAATTTTCAAAAGACCACGGTAAATAGCAGCACCACCGGATTTGGAAATAGATTTAGAGTTTACATTACTAGTTGTGTAAGGAGCATTATGAACTACCTTACAACCAGTATCAAGGAATTGTCCTTCGCCAGCAAATGTTACACCTGTGAATTCAGCATGTGCACCTTCACCATTAAGGATACTCATTGGATACAAGCAAGATACTTTAGAACCGAAGGAACCAGATACCCACTCAATAGTGCCACCTTTACCAACTACACAACGTTTTGTGTTAAGGTTGTACATGTTTTTGGACCAGTTTTCAATTGTAGAATAACGCAATGTAGCATTATCCTTTACAAACAATTCAACGGCACCGGCATGAAGGTTAGATACGTCGTATTTAGGAGCAGAACAACCTTCGATGAAGTGTAATTTAGCCCCTTCTTCTACGATGATCATAGTATGTTCAAACTGACCAGCACCTGGTGCATTCAAGCGGAAATAGGATTGCAATGGAATCTCTACTTGTACGCCTGCTGGAACATATACAAAGGAACCGCCAGACCAAACGGCACCATGAAGAGCAGCCCATTTATGATCTGTAGGTGGAATCAATGTCATCCAGTATTTTTTTACGATTTCTTCATGCTCATGAAGTGCAGTTTCGATATCAGTATAGATAACGCCTTGTTTAACAAGGTCTTCTTGGATACTGTGGTATACAACTTCAGAGTCATATTGAGCACCAACACCTGCAAGAGATGTTTTTTCCGCTTCTGGAATACCTAAGCGGTCAAAAGTACTTTTAATTTCTTCTGGAACTTCGTCCCAGTTTTCTTTCATATCTACTTTTGGCTTAACATAAGTATGGATATTTGCCATATCTAAGCCAGAAATATCAGGAATCCAATTTGGAATACCCATGCGATTGTAGATTTCTAAAGATTTCAAACGGAAGTCAAGCATCCATTCAGGTTCATTTTTATTAGACCAAATTTCACGGATAATATCTTCTGTTAAACCAGCATCAGAAATATAAGAATATTCAAAGTCATTCTTAATATCATAGACACCACGGTCCATATCCGCGACTTGGGTTTTCTTTCTTTCTTCCATTGTGCCTCCTATGCTAATGCTTTGTATGCGTCGTAACCTTTTTCTTCGATTTCACGTACAAGAGAAGCATCACCAGTTTTAACGATCTTACCATTGATCAATACATGAACGAAATCAGGTTTTAATTTTTGCAAGATTTGGTTATGGTGAGTGATGATCAATACAGCATTTTCTTCGTTATGGAAACGTTGTACACCTTCAGATACGATACGAACCGCATCTACGTCAAGGCCGGAGTCTGTTTCATCAAGAATAGCCAATTTAGGATTTAAAATGGACATTTGAAGAATTTCATTTTTCTTGCGTTCACCACCGGAGAAGCCTTCATTTACATAACGTTGTGCATAAGATACATCGAAGGATAATTCATCCATTTTTTCTTTCAATTCTTTTTTGAAAGATAAAGCACGTACATTTTCACCAGTAATTGTAGATTTCGCAGTACGGATGAAGTTTTCTACTGTAATGCCAGGAATAGAAATTGGATTTTGGAAAGACATAAAGATACCTGCTTTCGCACGATCATTTACTGCATCTTCCGTAATATCTTTACCATCAAAAATAATAGAGCCGCTATCTACAGTATATGTAGTGTTACCCATAATAGCATTGGCAAGTGTAGATTTACCTGCACCATTTGTACCCATTACAACATGGATTTCACCTTTATTAATTGTTAAGTTGATACCTTTTAAGATTTGTTTACCTTCAACGGATACCTTTAAATCTTTTATCTGAAGTAATTCAGCCAAAATGTTCACTCCTTCTCATAATGTATGTATTAATAAGAAACATACAAGCATTATATGTAAAACGTATATATTGACACATATAAAAAGGCGGTACGCACTAACGTGAATACCGCCGTAATTCTCGCCAACTTAGCAAGTATGTGCATAACAATCTATAATCATTATACATTCTTATCTAAATGATAGCAAGATATTCCTACTAAAATATACAGGAATTAAAAGAATATCATATATTACATATATTGATAGGTTTTTATTAATATTCATTCTCATCCTATTCGATTCTCAATATTAAATTATAGGTTAGAGAAATCGAGGGTGCCAAACAAATCATCATATGTTTCAGCACGACGAATTTGTGTAACAGAACCATCTTTATGTAATAACAACTCAGCAGAGCGCAATTTACCATTATAGTTGAATCCCATGGAGTGACCATGCGCACCAGCATCATGAATGATGATACGATCGCCAATATCGATTTTTGGCAACTCACGTTGAATAGCAAATTTATCATTGTTTTCACATAAAGAACCAGTTACATCGTACACGTGGTCCTTAGGTGCATTTTCTTTACCCATTACAGTAATATGGTGGTAAGAACCATATAAAGCTGGACGCATAAGGTTTGCCATACAGGAATCTAAACCGATGTAGTGACGATAAATATCCTTTTTGTGAATTGCTGTAGAAACTAAGTAACCAAATGGACCTGTAACCATACGGCCACATTCATAAGCCAATGCTACATCACCAAGGCCATTAGCTACTAGAATTCTATTATAGGCCTCTTCTACACCTTTACTAAGTGCATTGAAATCTACTGGTGTTTGTTCTGGTTTATAAGCAACACCTACACCACCGCCAAGATCGATAAACTCAACATTGATGCCTAGTTCATTTTTAATATCTACTGCTAGATTGAAGCAAAGTTCAGCAGTGCCAACTAAGCCATCAATATCAAGCTCGTTAGATACAACCATTGTATGGATACCAAAGTGTTTTACACCTTTAGCTTGCAATTGTTTATAAGCTTCAAGAATCTGTTCACGTGTCATACCATATTTAGCTTCTTCAGGAAGGCCGATAATTGTATTGCCCCCTTCTTTTAAGGAGCCTGGGTTATAACGTACGCAGAATGTATCAGGCAAAGAACCATGATTTTTTTCCAAATATTCAATATGAGTAATATCATCAAGATTGATGATAGCACCTAATTCAAGTGCTTTTTTATATTCCACATATGGTGTGTCATTAGATGTGAACATAATATCATGACCTGTAATGCCCACTTTTTCACATAGCATTAACTCTGCTAAGGAAGAACAATCGGCACCTACACCAAGCTTTTGTAATACACGCATAATATATGGATTAGGAGTTGCTTTTACAGCAAAATATTGTTTGAACCCTTTATTCCAAGAAAATGCATTGATGAATGCTTTCATATTTTCAATGATACCTTCTTCATCATAAATATGAAATGGTGTTGGGTATTGGGCAATAATATTTTCCAATTGTTCGGCTGTAAACGGAACTGTTTTTGTATTCATAATAACCTCGCTATACAAATAAAAGACCCATCAAACGATGAGTCTATTATCCTAATTATTATTTAAATAAAGCTTTATCAAGGCTATAGCGACCTGCGCCAGCGAAGAACAACATAAGAGCACCTTAATACTCAATGTTGTTGCCATAGCTAATGTACCGATGAGCATAAGAGATCCAATTCTAGTGAATAGACCTAAAACAATAAGAATACCACCAATCATCTCAGCACAAGATGCCATAGTACCTAATATTTCATACCCACCAGGTACGCCTAATGGAGCCAACATAGATCCAACTTTATAAAGGCCTTCAGGGCCACTTAACCATTTTAGATAACCATGATAAAACATGGAAATACCAAGTGCCAAACGGTAAACTAAGAGGCCAAAATTAACATAATTAGGTTTACTTTTAAAAATAAAGCTTAACATAGTAATCCTTCTTTCAAATCAAAATAAAAATCGAAATAATTCGATATCGTTATTATAGAGGAGAAAAACTACCATGTCAAACTAGACTCAATATTAAATTCTATAGAATTATAACATATGTGGTATACAAAATCAATTTTATCGATTTGATAAGCCACATATAATCTTCTAATTTAATACCTAAAAAGTCAAGAAATATTCTGTACCTATTAATACAAAAAACCATTTAATTTTCAGATATATAAAAATAATCCTAATGAAAAAGTGAACATATAGTTCCTAATTCATTAGGATTATTCTAAGTTTTATAGATTATGCGCTAAGCAGTTGATTACATCATACCGCCCATGCCACCCATTGGAGGCATTGCAGGTGCTGCAGCATTTTCTTCTACTTTATCAGCTACGATTGTTTCAGTAGTCAATACAAGAGATGCAATGGATGCAGCATTTTGAAGTGCAGAACGTGTTACTTTAGCAGGGTCCACGATACCAGCTTTAACCATGTCGATATATTCTTCAGTCAAAGCGTTGAAACCAACACCAGCTTCTGTATTTTTAACTTTTTCTACTACAACGGAACCTTCAAGACCAGCATTGTAAGCGATTTGACGAAGAGGTTCTTCTACTGCACGTTTAACAAGGTTAATACCAGTTTGAACGTCACCAGTTTCTTCCAATGTGTTCAATGCAGGGATGATGTCGATGAATGTAGTACCACCACCAGCTACGATACCTTCTTCAACAGCTGCACGAGTTGCGTTCAATGCGTCTTCGATACGAAGTTTTTTATCTTTCATTTCAACTTCTGTAGCAGCACCTACTTCGATAACTGCAACACCACCGGATAATTTTGCAAGACGTTCTTGTAATTTTTCACGGTCGAATTCGGAAGTTGTTTCTTCTACTTGTGCACGGATTTGGCTTACACGTTTAGCGATTACGTCTTTATCGCCTACACCATCGATGATTGTAGTTTCATCTTTAGTGATGCGAACTTGACGAGCTGTACCAAGATCAGTAAGTTCTACAGAATCAAGTTTACGGCCCATATCTTCAGTAATTACAGTACCACCAGTCAAAATAGCGATATCTTCAAGCATAGCTTTACGACGGTCACCGAAGCCAGGAGCTTTTACTGCTACGGCTTTAAAAGTACCACGCAAGCGGTTTACTACCAATGTAGCCAATGCTTCACCTTCTACATCTTCAGCGATGATAAGAAGTTCTTTACCTACTTTTACCACTTTTTCAAGTGTTGGCAACATATCAGCGATAGCA
>JAWERH010000087.1:0-5287 GCA_032482215.1 Veillonella sp.
TGCTTTCAGATATGAATGTAAAATAGGTGTGAAAGATACTTTCACCATAATCTAACGATAGAAAAGAGGAATATAGAATGAAAAAATCTACATTACTTGCTTGTGCAGCGGCTCTTGTTATTTCTACAGGTGTTGTAGGTGCACAATCCGCTCCCACATATGACGATAATTTAATTTTACGTAATCCAGTATCTGCTCCTGCGTTGAGCAATGTAGTATTGGTACCTGTGGCTAGCCCACAAACAGTGTCTGCTGTTCATGACTATGTGAAAGCTTGGCAAAATGCGGAAATCAACATCGCAAAAGCTAAAGTGAAATACGAAAACCATGAGCGTATGACAAAAGCTGAAAAAATTTGGTTACATTCCTATGATAAACACAACTATGCTGATTATTTCCGTACACATTCCATCGGTCGTGTACATGGTCAAGAAGTGTTCTTGAACTGGAATAGTGAAAACCGTAATAAAAACGAATACGAATATTTCGAAATGCCTAAATACAATGAAAAAGATGGCTTCACTAACAGCTATGGTTATAATGTATTGCGTGGCATGACAGATCGTATTAACGAAATCATCCAAAAACAAAAAGAAGTTGGCGGTCCTATGACTGATGACGAAGCACAAGCATTGGAAGATGCTATTTTGGATGTAATGGCTAAAGACCAAGAAAACGTTTCTAACGAAGAACTTCGTCACTACATGAACGAAACAGAAGCGATTAATCGCCCAGCTAACCAAGAAACTAAAAAAGTAGACTTGCGCGCTGCGATTAACAACTAATACCCTGGAACCCCGACTAGGGCACACAATCCTTATACAAATAACGCCATCCTTTTGGATGGCGTTATTTTTTATACTTTTTGGTATTGATTGTATAGCTATCATTTTATGAAATCTAATAGAGATCTAATAGCCTCCTTATCGTATAAGGAGGCTGTTTTTATAAATAAATATAAACTAAGTTAATAAAACGATTGAGCTTGTTTATCTATTTATTTGTGGAAATGCATCAAAAACACGATAAATACTATATTATCTATATAATTCGATTTAAAAAGTTTATATTTATAAATGTGAAGATAACATGGATGTTTCTATAGATTGTTAACATAATATAAACTGACTAAATCGAAATAGGGTACTATCTAATATAAATGTTTTATATTATATATAATAACTATATTAATATAGCTGCATTTATTGGGCATGAGTAGATACTTCCTCGTCAAATAAACTCAATTTTATTAAATTTATAATTCTAAAATTTTCTTTAATAATTTCAAGGAATTCTATTTACATTTAGTTTATAAATTGGTATTATATAAATATCTTAATGAAGAGTATGTGAACGTGTGTCATAAACAATTCATGAAACAAAAAGTGTACATAAGGCATTTAGTGTTTTCTTATAAGAGAGAAAGGGGTTCATAGTTTCTATGAATAAAGTTTTTAAAGTCGTTTATAGCAAATCTAAAGGCTGCTACGTAGTAGTTCCTGAAACTGCTAAAAACAATAACGGCAAGAAAAAAGTTTTGGCTAGCGTATTAGCTGGCTTGGCACTTGTTGGTGCAGGCGCTCATATGGGTACACCTGTTGAAGCGTACAGAAGTCCAGATGGTAGTGTAAATACAGAGCACAGTCGAGTTAATATTGCGGCTAATGCTAGACCTAATAATAGTGTTGGTGTTAACTCCATCGTTGTAGGTTACCAAAACACTACTGATGATAATGAAGGTACTACAGCTCTTGGTGCAAATAACCAAGCTTATGGCAACTCTGGTTTAGCCGTTGGTAATGAAAACTATGCTAATGGCGGTGCAGCTACAGCAATCGGTGCTGGTAATGAAGCACGTGCTGCTGCAACTGTAGCATTAGGTAATAAAAATAATGCTAATGCAACATCTGCTGTTGCTGTTGGTAACTACAATAACCAAAACTATACAAAAGGCTCTAATACCACAACACCTAAACAAGCAGGTAACTACTCTACAGCAGTAGGTTCTTACAATGCGGCTTTGGGTGATAACTCTGTTTCCGTTGGTTCCATGAATACATCTCACGTAGCTGATACAGTTACAATTGGTCAAAACAATGAAGCTAAGACTATGGGTGGTATTTCCATCGGTAAAAATAACTTAACTGACTCCACAAATGGTGGTACTAACTTTGGCCGAACTCGTGATGAAAACTCCCAAATCGCTATTGGTCGTGATAACATTGCTACTCATTTAGATACAATTGCTATCGGTCGTGAAACTAAATCAACTGGCTCTGGTGCTACTGTTATCGGTGCTCGTGCTGAAGCATCTGGCAACAACTCTATCGCTATCGGTCAAAGTGGTGAAAATTCTCCAAAAGTTATTGCATCTGGTGTAAATGCTATTGCTATCGGTATGCAATCTCAAGCAACTGGTGAATCTGCTATCGCTGAAGGCCCTGGCTCTCGTGCAGGCGGCAAATATGGCATTGCATTAGGTCGTACATCTAAAGCAAATGCTGAAGCTACAACTGCGTTAGGTAATGATGCAGAAGCTAACGTCGCTAACGGCGTAGCTCTTGGTTCCTCTTCTGTTACAACAACAGATAAAGGTGTACTAGGCTACAACCCATCCGATCCTCATGAACGTAAATACGCTCCATTAACTGGTAATGTACAAACAGCTACTACAGCTGCTGTATCCATCGGTAATGGTCAACAAATGACTCGTCAATTGACAGGTCTTGCTGCTGGTACTGCAGACACTGACGCTGTTAACGTAGCTCAATTGAAAAACGTTGGCGTTGCTGTAACTGGTAACACTGGTAAAAGTGATTTCTTGACTGATGGCGGTAAATTAAACGTAATCGGTACAGGTCGTGTATCTACTGTAGCGGCTCATGACGGTGCAAAAGACTCCAGAATTACTGTAGGCTTTGATGATACTGGCATGGTGAAAGCTGGTAAAAACGTTACAGTTGACGAAAAAACTGTAAATGGTCGTACTACTTACACAATTAATGCTGCTGACACAGCTGCTAAATATGACTTCTTAACAAATGCTAAAGCTAATGGTGGTAAAGTTGATGGTACTGCAAAACCTGCAACTGTTCAAAGTGGTACAACTGTTAACTATGCAGCTGGTAAGAACTTAACAGTTAAACAAGACATCGACCAATCCATTGGTGAACAAACATATACATACTCTTTAAATAGCGATCTTGGTGGCATTACTTCCATCACTAATAATGGTGGTACTACTATGCACTTTGGTCCTGACAACATCAGCATCACTGGTGGTAACCTAGATCTTGGTGATAACAACATCACTAATCTTAAATCTGGTGGCGATGTAACCAATAACGCTGCTAACATCGGCGATGTTACTCGTATTTCCAAAGCTAATGATAAACACATTAAACCAGGTGAATACGCAGTTGATAACAACGGCAAAGTAACAATGACATACGTTGATGGTAACAACAAAGACGTTCCTAACGAAACTGCTGTTATCACAGGTATTGCTAAACAAGATCTTTCCAACATCAACAATGGTGGTAAGACTGTCATTAAAAACCTTGCTAAAGAAGCTATCGACATGGAAAACGGTAAGAACACAACTGCTTCTCACCGTGACGTAAATGGCGTTAAAACTTTCAAAGTAGACGTTGAAGGTGATTTAACAGACATTACATCCATCACAAACAAAGCTGGCGATGGCAAAATTGCATTTGGTGGTAACCAAACTGTAAACGTAGCAGGCGATCACAACATTGCTATTAATGCTAAAGCTGGTGACATCACTGGTTTAACTAACGTAACTTTGGATGCTCCTGACTTTGCTAAAAAAGGTCGTGCTGCAACTGAAGAACAATTGAACATTGTTAATAACAAGTTCAATAACACAGTTGGCTTGACTGGTAACACAGGTGCTACTGAATTACAAAAATTGAACAAACAAGGCGGCTTGAGCTTCGGTGTTGTAGGTGCTAACAATGGTGAGTACATTAAAACAACTGCAGCTGGTAGCGACGTAGTAGCTGACTTGTCCGACAGCGCTAAAAACAAATTGAACAGCACTGTTGAAGTTCAAGGTAAAAACGCTGCTAAAGTAACAAGCAACGTAGTTCAAAATGCAGATGGTAGTACTAAAACTATCTACACTGTAGATGTTAACAATGTAACACCTACTGCAGCTTCTACTGAAAAAGTACAAGCTAAAGCAGACGTAGCTGGTTCTAGCGACAAAAACATCGCAAAAGTATCCCCTAAAGCAGGCGATCAATTCGGTGAAGCTGGTGCAACTTACGAAGTAAACGTATCCCGTAACGACGTAAAAGACGCAGCTCGTGAAGCAGTTACTGTAAACAATGCAAACAATAACAACAACCCTATTACTGTTACACCTGTACAAGATGAAGCAAATCATAACACTACATACCAAGTAACATTCGATGGCGACAAAGCTGCTAAACAAATTCCTTTGACTTACAAAGCGAGGCGTTGTTAAATACGATGTAAACAAAGACTTAGTAGACATCCATTCCATTTCCAATACTACAAATGGTCCAAAAATGGAATTCGGTCCTAACTCCATCAACATCACTGGCGGCCCTATCAACATGGGTGACCAAAACATCACTAACCTTAAATCTGGTGGCGATGTAGTGAATAACGCAGCTAACATTGGCGACGTAACTCGTATTTCCAAAGCTAACGACTTGCACATTGCTCCTACAACATCTGACCGTCAAGGTGAAACTACTACATCTTACGCTTACGATGCAGCAAGCAAATCTGTAACATTGAAATACAATGATGGTAACGGTGCTACACAATCTGGTACAGTTGCGAAAATCGACTTGTCCGGTTTGGCTGATCAAATCAAAGATGGTTACTCCTTCTCCACTGACGCTAAAGGCAATGTAGTTGGTAACCACGCTGTTACAGCTGTAGCAAATGGTAAAACTGTTTCTTATGCAGCGGGTAAAAACTTAACTGTTGCTCAAAATATTGATAATGCAACTGGTGAACATACTTACACATATGCATTGTCCAATGATGTTGATTTGACTCCAAATGGTTCCTTGAAAATTGGCGACACTATTCTTAACAATGGTGGCTTAACAATTACAGGTGGCCCATCCGTAACTAAAACTGGTATCAACGCTGGTAACTTGAATATTACTAATGTGAAAGCAGGCGTAAACGATACTGATGCAGTTAACGTAAAACAATTGAAAGATGCTCGTACAGTAGTAACTTCCAACGATAACTCCGTAACAGTTAACAAAACTGAAAACGG
>JAWERH010000088.1:0-5856 GCA_032482215.1 Veillonella sp.
ATGTTCCGAGACGCCGGAGTGGCGGAATGGCAGACGCACTTGACTCAAAATCAAGCGGGTAACACCGTGTGGGTTCAAGTCCCACCTCCGGCACCAACTTTAGGCGGTAAGACTTTTGTCTTACCGCCTATTTTTTATATATTTATATTTGTGAATTAATATACGATTATATACATTTTTGTTCGATTGAGGTGATAATATGGATCAAGGTGTGATTGATTATATTGCTAATGTCTTTGATATACCAAAGCTTGCACAACCTGTAAGTGCTGTCCAAATGCCTTTACCGTTAACACGATTGGCGGAGATACCCTTAGATAGTTCTGTTAATCAGTGCCAAGGCTTTTGTTATAACTCAAAAAAAGATGTATTTGTCCTCGCATGTATAAATACTGATAATACAAAGCAAATTATTTATGAAATTAATCCCACAACGTTGCAAGTGGCTGCTAAGTATGAATATAGTCAAAAACGTTTATTAGGTCATATGAATACGTTAACCTATAATCCGAATAACAATCGTTACTATACTACTAATGCCGTTGTAGATGGATATATTGTTACACCTATTGAAGCTGATAGTATGATTGTTGAAGCGCCTATTAAATTGAAAGAAAAGGTATTTAACTTTGCCTTTGATAAAGACCGTAATGAATATGTGTCGATTGTGCCTTTAACAAATTCTCATCGTACTATTAACTACTATGATTCAAATTTTAATAAGGTAAAAACGTATAAGATTGATGCAGAGCATACCGACTTAAATAATAATGGTGCTTATGCTGCTAATGGTAACACTATTTTTACAACCTTAACGACCTTCGTTTTCGTCGATTGGTCAGATGTACGTGGCGGTTAACCGTAAAGGTAAGGTAGAAATTTACAGTCTAGCCACATTGCCATTCTCTGTAAATGCCTAGATTTTATCTATGTTTTTATCCACTTTAAGAGTGTATAATATATATGTTAGGGTAATTTAGGAGTTATTATGAAATTAGGGAATGATATTATAGAAATTGACCGCATCCGTCAAGCTTTAGAGAAATCTCAATCATTTCGCGACCGTGTATATACGCCTCATGAGATTGATTATTGTGAAAGCAAAAAAAAAGGGCGTTACGAGTCTTATGCCGGTATATATGCCGCTAAAGAGGCTTTCATTAAAGCATTAGGTACGGGAATGCGTCATGGATCTTGGCAAGATATAGAAATCGGTCATGATGAATTAGGGGCTCCCTTAATTCGTTTACAAGATACTTTTAAAGATATTTATGAAACATTAGGCTATACGGATACACATGTGTCTATTAGTCATTGCAAAGCATATGCAATGAGTACAGTTATACTTGAAGGAGCATAAGATGCAAATATTAACAACTGAAGATGCTCGATATATAGATCAAGAAGTACCTAAGCAATTAGGTGTCTCTTTAGAAATTTTAATGGAAAATGCAGGACGTGGCATTGTGGATGCTTTGTGGGGTCAATATGACTTGTTTTCCTTAGATAATGCACGTTCTATCAATAGTTTTGTACTATTTATCTGTGGCACAGGTAATAATGGGGCAGATGGCCTTGTAGCAGCTCGTCATCTTTTAGAGCAAGGTGTACCTGTACAAATTGCACTAGTAGGTGATACGAGCAAATGTAGCGACCTTTTTGCAGTTCAACTCAAGAGATGTGAAGCAATGGGCTGTATCATTGATATCTTTGATGATTTTAATGATTGGTCAAATGTAGCTATAGTTGTAGAAGGCATTATGGGAACAGGGTTAGCTGGACGTCTTCGAGATACCACAATAGATATATTGCACGTTATTGATACTATGCGTAGTCAATATAATTTTGATTTGTGGGCTATTGATGTACCTGCAGGTGTTGATGCAACTTCTGGTCAAATCTCAGAGGGCACATTGTCTTATGATTATACGGTAACCTTTGGTGCTATAAAACAAGGTTTATTGTTGTATCCTGGCAAGGCTATAGGAGGAACAGTTATTGTTGCCCCTTTAGGAGCTCCTTGGCAGCAAGTATTAGTTAATCGTGATAGCACTATAACTATTGATTCAGATTTAGCAGAAACACTGATTAATTATCGAGTTCCAATGGCTCATAAAGGAGTAAATGGAAATACCCTAATTGTTGGTGGCTCTAGTGATATGGTGGGAGCCCCTATGTTAAGTGCAGAAGCTGCTGTTCATAGTGGTGCTGGTAAAGTTACATTATGTGTTCCTGAGATAATTAAACGGGCAGTACAAGGACGTATCATACCAGAAGTGATGGTTACCTCTATCAATGAAAACCATTCCATTTATGAAGGCCGTCAAGTAGTTGCTATTGGACCCGGTTTGGGTCGTACAATAGATATTCCGGATTTAGTAAATCATGTTATTGATTGCTATGAAGGTGCTCTGGTCATTGATGCTGATGCGTTGTATGTATTAGGTCATGTGGGATCTGTAGATAAAGATGCATTGCGAGATGGTAAGGTTGAGTCTATATATAAGATGGAACGACAGATACCATATTGCGTGATGACACCTCATTTAGGTGAATTTAGTAGACTTATTGATTTGCCTATAAAATGGATTGAACGTCACTATATTACATTGGCACGAGCATTTGCTAAGGCTCATCAGGTAGTACTTGTTCTAAAAGGAATTCCTTCTGTTGTGGCACTACCTGATGGTACAGTATATGTAAATACTATCGGAAACGCTGGTATGGGAACTGGCGGTATGGGGGATGTATTAACCGGAGTCATTGCAGGCTTTATCAGCCAAGGATATTCCTTACAGGATAGTGCCATTTTAGGGGTCTATGTACATAGCCGCAGTGCAGATATACTAAGTGATACGAAAACTTGGGGATATACACCTAGTGATGTAAGTACTTCTATAGGCTGTGTCATTAGTGAATTATTGGGAGAATAAGATGACAAATAAAATACAACGCTTTATAGCTTTTTTATTAGTGCTATGTATTCCAATCTTTGCTATTGCAGGATGTACGAATAAAGATGTAGCTAATGTAGCATCTCAGACTAGTTCTAGTACAAATGAAGGCTATTCTATCGATACTAAGCAAACGAATCCTGAAGGTCATTTAGACGTATATATGTTAGATATCGGTCAAGGGGATGCTATACTGCTTAAGGTTGGCGATGAATATAGTATGATCGATACAGGTGACATAGAGCATCGTGAAAATATTGTAGCTCAGCTAAAATCTATGGGTGTTACGAAGTTAAAAAATATTATCATTACACATCCACATGCTGATCATATGGGTGGCTTCTATGCTATTGCGAAAGCTATGCCCATTGAACATGTGTATGATGATGGCATTTCTGTTGATAATAATATGTATAAAACCTATGAGAAATGGATTGATAAAAATAAAATCCAACGATCCACATTGCGTAGTGGAGATGTAGTTGATTTTGGTCACGGTGCTGTATTTGTAGTATATGCACCATGGGCGGAACCTTTAACAGATAAAAAAGGAGCGCCAGATCTTAATAATAACTCTATCGTAGGTAAATTAATTTTTGGTAAATTCTCTATGCTCTTTACTGGTGATGCAGAATTACAAGAAGAGAAAAAACTCATAAAAGAGCAGAACTCTAGACTGTTTGCTCGTGTTCTTAAGGTAGGACATCACGGTTCTCGCACAAGTAGCTCTGAAGATTTTTTGAAATCTATTAAACCAGAAAGTGCATTAATTTCAAATGGCATGTATAATAGTTATGGTCATCCTCACGATGTAACATTGCGTCGTTTGCAGGAGAACAATATTGCCATTTACCGTACAGATACGATGGGACGTATTCACATTAGTACGGATGGGAATGAATGGCAAATTACAACTGAACGTTAGTATCGATTGCATAGCACAAAAAATAATTTTAAGCAACTGATTTTTGTGTTTACTGTATAAAGACTTTATATAGTAATATGTATAATCGGTATACTAATCTTCATGTTTGTATGAAATAATCTATCTATAATCTAACATTAGTTTATGGATAGATTGGAACGATGAGACTTTGATTCACAAAGATATCATCGACTCATCTCTATGGTTTGGACACTACGTATGTCAGTTAGATTGGAGTGAATGTATTGCGTAAACTATTTTTTATGTGCCTTGCTGTCTTGATGGCTTTACCTCTATTCTTGACTCAAGCAAAGGCAGCTAATCTTGAAGATGCTCGATGGGTAACACGAACTGATGCACCTGTACCATATGTTCGTATGGTAATGGATTTATCAGCACCTGTGAAAGCATCTGCATCGATTAGCAAAGATGGGAAAACGACGACTGTTACCTTAAATAACACAAAGCTAAAAACTGCTAAAGCGAATATTAATATGGACTCTAGCATAGCTAGTTCTGCTAGACTTACAGAGGATGGCAGAGATGTGAAGGTAACAATCAAGACACCTTCATCTATTGATACGAGTGATGTAAAGGTATTTTCCCTAAAGAAAGATACGGTTAATAAGAAACCGTATCGCATCGTTGTAGATGTACAGAAAAAAGGTGTGGTAGCTAAACCTCACATCCTGCGAAAAATATGCCAACAGGATTCGGTAATTATTCTATTAGCGGTGGTCTATCTGGTAAAACAATTACGATTGACCCAGGTCATGGTGGTAGTGACTCTGGTGCCGTTGGGCCGCATGGTGTACAAGAGAAAAATATTACACTACCGATTTCTATGTACTTGAAAAAAGCTCTAGAAAATCGTGGCGCTAAAGTGCTTATGACTCGTACTACAGACGTAGACGTATACGGTCCTAATGCAAGTGGTGTTGATGAATTGGGTGCTCGTGTTAACGTAGCAAACCGTAGCAATTCTGATGCGCTCATCAGTGTGCATATTAACGCATTCAACAACCCAAGTGTTGGTGGTATTGCAACATACTACTATAGTAAAACAGGCAATGATGCTCGATTAGCACAAAAGGTACAATCTCAAATTGCTAGTGTTCCAGGTTTCAATGGTGACCGTGGCATTCAAGAAGGTAACTTATATGTGTTGAGACATTCTAACATGCCTGCAGTTCTTGTAGAGCTTGGTTTTATTTCCAACCCTAATGAAGAACGTGTATTGCAATCTCCTCAAACACAAGAAGACTTTGCAAATCGCATTGCCAATGGTATTGCTAGTTACTTTGGAGGTTAATCGATGAAATTACGTAAACAAGTTCTGTCGATCCTCTGCGTAGGTTTGCTTGCATTTGCAGCGGGTTGTACACCTAATCAAGCACCTACAACAGGTAAAAGTGAACCTGTGCAAGAGACGAAAGTCAATAAGGATGCAGAAACAACAAAAACATCTCAAGAAATGGTTAAGATGGCCTTCTTTGTTCCAACAGAGGATGGCTCAGGGGTAAAACAATCAACCGTTGAGATGGAGGCGGACAAAGTAACGCCTAAAGCTGCTCTTCTAGCGATGTTAAAAGCTGATAGAGCACAAAAATATCCAGTATTCTCCAAGGATATTGAAATTACATCCGTTACTGTAAAGGACGGCATTGCTTCTGTAGAAGTGAATGACGCTTTCGTAAAAGGTAATGGTGGGGACTTAACTGTTAAATTACAAATGGCTGCCATTGTAAATACATTGACATCCTTTGATAATATTAATGGTGTTCTCTTCGTTAGCAATGGTAAAAAGGTACCTACTGTAGGTTCCTTTGATACGAAAGATCCTGTTAAACGGATGACAAACCTAATTAAAAAATAATAATATTAGGCTCATTGATAGCAGATAGTTGATATATCAACTATCTGCTATTTTTGTTGTCTTTTATATATGTTACAATACAATATGTATACTAATCGGAA
>JAWERH010000089.1:0-5595 GCA_032482215.1 Veillonella sp.
TGTATCGGAGCCGATACGTTTTGCTTCCATTGTGAAAGCACCGCTCAAGTTAATAGTCGCCCCAATTACCTCGGAGCCTACTTGTTTTTCTACAGGCAAACTTTCACCGGTAAGCATAGCTTCATCTACAGTAGAATAGCCGTCAGTAATTGTACCATCCACAGGGATTTTTTCGCCTGCACGAACTTGTAAAATATCACCTGCTACAACCTTAGATGTAGGAATATCTACGAACTCACCGTCACGCAATACATGAGCTGTTGCAGGTTGTAAGGCAATCAATTTTTGAAGTGCTTCAGAGGTACGCCCCTTAGCAATTTCCTCTAAAAGTTTGCCAAGAAGAATGAATGTAATGAGCCAAGCTGAGGTTAAATGCCATGAGGCCCAAGTTCTGGATGGAACTGCCAATTATAAATACTGAATAGATAGGCAACAGTCGTACCCATTACAACGAGAACATCCATGGTAAGGGCGCCATTCTTTACCGCACTCCACGCACTCTTATAGAACATAAGGCCAGGGCCGAACTGAGCAATGGTAGCAAGAATGAACTCTACCCATACTGGCAAGGCTTGAATGCCAAAACGATGTAATGTCATGTTAATCATCATCGGTACGGCCATACAAGCAGCAATGATAAGACGCGTAATATGAGGTTTTAAATTAACCTTTTCTATTTCTTGCTTCGTTTCATCTGCTTCCGTAGCACCGAAACCAATATTGCATCAATAACTTGTTGTGATTCTACATTAGAACCGTCTTTGTATTCAACGCTGCCTTTACGAGTGAGTAGATTAACCTTTACAGATTCTACACCATCAATCTTCGAAACGACGTTTTCAACGCGCTTTACACAAGCAGCACAATGCATACCTGTTATATCAAACTCTTGCTTCTTCTTACTCATAGTATCACTTCTTTCTAACATAATCTTCAAAGATATATGTTCCTATATATCTATATAAGTCAGAAACTCATAGTAAACATATCATACATCGATAACAGCGTATTTTATAAACACATATGGTTTAATATATGAACACTTTTACATGAGTATTCATTCATAGGTCTATAATTAATAATAACATAAATTATCATTACGTCAATATCCTACTAAAACTAGAGGACTATTCCTTTTTCATAGGGGAATTAACATGTCCCCACCTATACACAACATTCACAAATAGATTATAATAAAGTGATGATGAATAAACATAAACTTTGATTCTAAAGGAGGTGAATATATGTGTGAATCAATAAGCCCTATAGTAGAATTTACTTCGGTAGCGAAGGAATTTCGCCATGAATATGTTGTGGAGAAGTCGCGTTTTATCACAACTATATGCCCTTGTTCTACAGAAGAGGAAGCGCAGGCTTTTATTGGACGTATCAACAAAGAATTTTGGGATGCACGCCATAATTGTACAGCCTTTGCATTAGGACCAAAACAAGAACAACAACGCTCTTCTGACAATGGTGAACCATCTGGTACCGCTGGTAAACCTATGTTAGAAGTACTCAAAAAAACAGGTATTACCAATGTAGCTGTCGTAGTAACGCGCTATTTTGGAGGTATTAAGCTATCCGTTGCGGAAACTTTACATCTTGCCCCTAAAGAACTACACACAACACGAACTCAGTTGCAGGCTACCATCGACTATTCCATGTATGGAGCTATAGAAAGATATGTGCAAGATCAAAAACTACATTATGAAGCAAGTTTTGGCGAACATGTAGATATTACTATCTTAGTACCTCCTACTGATGTAGAGCGCATACAAAAAGAGCTCCAAGACATGAGTCATGGAGCTGCTACTTGTACTATATTAGATTCTATTGAAGTGGTGCTACCGCTAGAACAATAATCTTATGAACTAAGCCACTTACGCCTTGAGCAAGTTCATGACGTTTTTCTGTAGTTAATGGATGAGGCCATACGCGTTCAAGTTGTTTTTTACGACTGACACCTGCATTATGTGCAGTCATTAATCTACGTGCTTCCCAGTTACGAATTGCTTTACTTAATGTTCTTTTTACTACGCCCATGATAGTACCTACTTTCTTAATCACTGTTATTATATTAAAAATTGTGATAAGGATAGAAAGTTTATTTTAAACACATTATTCTTTCTCTTTCCTTGATGAATATAGTATATACGCTATTTTATCAAATGTGAAATTACTGTTACTTAGTTCGTTATAATTTTTATTTATCTTATTTTGTGTATAATAGGGAGATTCTATGGATACATCTTACTACCACAATTTTATTACCCTCGTTCAAACGGGCAATATGACGCAGGCCGCAGAGATTCTTCATATTACACAACCAGCTTTAAGTAAACAATTAAAGTATTTAGAAGCTGAATTTGGAGCTCAACTCATCAATATCAAGCGCGGCCAACGAGGATCAAACTTACAACTAACTGATGCGGGCAAAATTTTTTATCAAAAAGCCCAACAATTATGCTCCATTGAAGAATCAACATACAATGCAGTACAACAGTTGAACTCACGTATTGAAGGTACATTGCGAATCGCTACGTCTGCATCGCGCTCCACACCAATCGTACAACAATACTTACCAGCCTTTTCCATGAAATACCCATCAGTTCACTTCGAAATCTACGAAGGACTAATGACTAATGTGGTCAATCAACTTATTAATGGTAATGCAGAGCTGGGAATTGCAAACATTCAAATGGTAGACACTGATAAATTTGATATCCTTCTTACTCAAGAGGAACATTTATACGCTATTTTCCGCCGTGATGTATTCTGGATAGATCGTGAACATGATACCATCACATGGGATGATATCAAAAAGTGTCCTTTATCCCTCTCTGGTGGATCTGTGCGAATGATTATGCAGTCTAGCTTAACTGACATGGATCAACTGAATGCTGTTGCCATCACTACAACTAAAAGCTCTGCCATCGAATGGGCATCCTCTGGGAGAACTGTGTCTTTAGTTCCTATGGATGCAAAAGAGCTCATTAACCATCGTAAAATGGCCCGTATCAAATTGCCAGAATTCTCAGGAGACTTCAAAAAAGCATTTATTACGCTTAAAGGCCATGCTTTATCCCCTGTAGCACAGCAGTTTATTGATTTCTACAAAGCATATGTATAAGCCTCACGATACTAATTTATATGATATGGTATTTATAACTTATCGTATGAGATTTTGTACAGTTATGAACATTAATACAATACATACAAAAAGACCTAGTACATAATGTACTAGGTCTTCTTTTTACTATCCTTGATGGACAGCACCTACTATATCAGTAATACTGTTAAGATTATATTGTTCCACATAATCGCCCATTTCTCGAGCAATACGAGAGATAGCCGTTGGATCAACCATCGTAGCAGTGCCAACTTGAACGGCTTGAGCACCAGCCATCATAAATTCGATAGCATCAGTGCCAGTCATAATACCGCCAAGGCCCATAATAGGAATATTTACCCCTTTATATACTTGATGTACCATGCAAAGAGCAACTGGTTTAACAGCTGGGCCAGATAAGCCACCATAAATATTCCCCAACACAGGTTTACGACGATGGATATCTATGGCCATACCGAGAATTGTATTAATAAGACTTACCCCATTACCGCCACCAGCTTCTACAGCCTTAGCGATTTCCACAATATCTGTAACATTTGGCGACAGTTTTACAATAACAGGCTTATCTGTTACTTTACAAACGGCTTTTGTAACTTGTTCTACTACCTTTGGATCCACTCCAAAAGCCATACCTTCACATTCTACATTTGGGCAAGATACGTTAACCTCTAGGCCTGCAATACCGTCTACCGATAAGGTCTCTGCCATCCATGCAAATTCATCAATTGTACCTGCAGACATATTAGCAAGCAATGGTACGTCATATTTTTTGAGATCCGGCAAAATATGTGTAACAAAATGTTCTGCCCCAGGATTTTCAAGGCCGATACAGTTTAAAACACCAGACGGTGTTTCTGCGATACGAGTTCCAGGATTGCCGTGACGACCTTTAGGTGTTAAACCTTTTACGGAAATAGCACCTACCTCATTGCTAAGGTCTAAATAACCAGCATACTCAGGACCATTACCAAAGGTACCAGATGCAGCGATAATAGGATTTTTCATCTTAATACCGCAGTAATCGATAGCTAACTTTGGGTTTGGCGTAACGGTGTTATTTAAATCGCGCTCACTCATTAAAAGAACACCTCCTCAGCTGGGAATACAGGACCATCTTTACAAACTTTATAGCGTTTACCTTCTGCGCCATTACAAGCACAACCTAAGCAACCACCTGTACCACAGCCCATGCGCTCTTCAAGAGATACTTGGCACGGCACATTGAGCTCTTTAGCAACTTGTGCCACACCTTTCATCATTGGTGTCGGGCCGCAAGTCATAACGGAAGTAAACGAATTAGCCTTAATTAAGTCAGGCATGATGGCTGTAGGAAAACCTTTCGTACCTACGCTACCATCATCAGTAGTGATGTGTACTTTAACCGGCGTATCTTTGAATAAGTCTGCCCAGAAAGTTTCGCTTTCATTTCTAAAACCGAGAATAACTTGTGCTTCTTCCCCTTCTTTCAAATGGGATGCAATGCATAACATGGGCGCAATACCTACACCACCGCCAACAAGAAGCATATTCTTAGATGTAACAAATGGTTCACCCAAAGGACCTAAACAATCTAATGTATCTCCAGGCACAAGACGTGTCATAATTTCAGTTCCCTTGCCTACGACACGATACAAAAGGGTAATAATACCCTTTTGTGCATCAAATCCAGCATAGCTAATAGGGCGACGCAATAATGGTGCCGTAGAGTCCGCTACGCGAACATTACAAAACTGTCCTACCTTTGCTTCTGCTGCTTGTTTTGGTGCGTGGATATCCATTACCCACACATCAGAGCCTATTTGCTCATTGCGAACGACTTCGCCCTGTTCTACATATCCACTCATGGTTATTACTCCAATTCAAAATCCTGTAACGCTTCTACAGTATAATTTGCATTATTTTTACGATTTGCTACAACGCGCAACACTTCGCGTGCTGTATCGAGACTTGTTAAGCAAGGTGTACCCATTTCTACGGCAAGACGACGCAATTGGAAGCCTTCACGTTCAGGGCGTTTACCTGCAGTCAGTGTGTTAAGTACAAGATCTACTTTATCTTGACGAATGTGGTCAGCACAGTTGTCATCACCTTCAGAGATTTTGTTAACTACCTTGCAGTCAACGCCATGTTCTTTGAAGTATTTACCAGTACCGCCAGTTGCTTCGATGTGATAGCCCAATTCGATGAAGCCTTTTGCCAATTGGCTAGCTTCCTCTTTATCGCGGTCTGCTACGGTCATAAGAATTGTACCATCTTCTGGGATACGCATATTGGCACCATTGATAGCTTTAAACAATGCTTCAGAATAAGTACGACCAATACCCATAACTTCACCAGTAGATTTCATTTCAGGTCCAAGAGCGATTTCTACAAGGCCCATTTTGGAGAAGGAGAATACAGGTGCTTTTACAGCTACATATGGTTTATTAGGTACAAGACCGAGTGGCAAGCCCAAATCTTTT
>JAWERH010000090.1:0-4626 GCA_032482215.1 Veillonella sp.
TTTCAACTTAATAAAAAAAGACGATTCTTATGAATCGTCTTAAAAGTTTACAAATGATATTCCTTTTGTTTACAGAATTCCTATGTACATAAACGACCTATGTATCCCTTGGAATAAATACACATAAGAAACAAACCGTATAGTCAAATCTTATTGATTGTATATTAAACCATTCGTGGAACTTCTAAGACAAAAACGTGTTAAGTTGTTGTTCATAATTCGAATGTCTTTAATAATCACGACGAGCGCGATAATCAACAAGCTAATAACTAAACCCAACATGTTTCCTCCTAAAGTAATCTGTAATCATAAAATAATAATAACATTTTATATAATGTCGTGCAATAAATATTCTATAGATTTATCATATAAATTTTTAAAGTTTACCATATATAAAAACTATAGCAATACACATAGAAAATAAATCGATAACAAACTACTAAACAGGTAGAGCAAATAAACCCCCCCACTACTGATATGTACCCCCTTTACTGGACAACCAGTAAAGGGGGTACATATCATACTGTGAGGGATTTTTAAATATTATAAAATACCAAATAACCACATACCAAGGGTGCCGCCCCAGAAGTGAATAAGGAAGCTTACTACAGAAATGGCAAGACCTACACGCCACCACGTTCCTTGCGGTACGTAGCCCGCACCGAAGAAGATTGGCGTTACACCAGAGCTATAATGCGTTAATGTACAGCCAGGACTATTCATCAAACCAAAGAGCAAGATGGTAAATGGAATTGGTGCGCCCATCGCTACCAAGATAGCTGCAAAGGCAGAGAATAACGCTGTAATACGAGCTGTACCACTGGCAAAGAAATATTGAGAGTATACAAAGGTTGCAGAGATAATGAAGGATGCCCAGAACCAATCAATACCTACAAGATGTTGACTTACAAAATCAGCAAATACTGCAACAACACCGAGCTTGATATCCCAACCTGTGCGTTCACCTAGAATATCTTCCCATGTAAGGGACCCTGTAACTACACAAGCAAGTACGCCCATCATAGCAACTACAGTAGGATGTAACTTTGTCCAAATCGCTGTGGACCACAGCAAAATACAAAGTACAAAAATAATAGCCACTGAAATTTCAGCCTTTGTAATAGGACCTAGTATATCTAGCTCTTTTTGGGCCATTACCGCTGCTTGAGGTGTCTCCTTGATTTCAGGCGGATAGATTTTATAAATAAACCAAGGCATCAAAATCATGCAAATTACACCAGGAATTACACCTGCTTGGAACCATTCCCACCATGAAATATCATAGCCAAATAATTTTGCACCTAAGGATGTAATCAATAAGTTACCACTACAAGCAGTTAAGAAGATTGTTACAGTAATGGTGTTTATCGTATGAGCCGTAGTCATCAAGTACGCCCCAATACGACGTGCCGTACTACCATTTGGCTCAGAATCAAAGGCTAACGAAATGTTTTGTACAATTGGGAAAATAATACCGCCTCCACGCGCCGTATTTGATGGCGTGGCAGGAGAAATAATAAGATCTGTACAAGCCAATGCATAAGCTAGCTTTAAAGAACTAGTACCAAAGGAGCGAATCAAAGTATACGCGATACGCTTACCAAGGCCAGAATTAATAATGCCTCTAGAAAAGAATACAGCTGCTACGATAAGCCATACATTGGCTTCAGCGTAACCACCTAATGCTTGCACCATGGTAATAGAATTTGTTGCTACAGCCGCAACAATACCAAAGAGTGCCATAATACCGGTTGGCCAAGGTCGTAAAATAAAACCTACAATTGTAGCCGTGAAGATAGCTAATAAATGCCAGCCTTCAGGCTTAATCGCCTCTGTATGAGGTAAGAACCAAATCACAAGTCCTACCAGTACCGTCAGTGCGGCGCGTGTAAAGGTATTCATAGAACCTCCCTATCAAACTACACATATCAACAGTTACTGTTGATTATAAAAAACTATATGGCGGTCATTACACATAACCGCCATATAAATTAGCAACTTTCCAAAAATTCTTTAATCATTGAATTAGAGCGCAATGTATCCATCTCTTCAGGGGTTAATAATTTTACCTTATCCCGATCTTGGTTAACCAAGCAAAGGAACCCGATATAATCTCCTTTATTAGCCCGAAATTGATGTATCGTTTTACCTGGAATTTCAATAAAATCACCAGCTTCTACATCATGGATTTCATCGCCTAATAAGACTTGCCCCTTCCCACGGAATATCATAACCATATGTGTATGTTCATGATATTCAAGCGTAGAGTAACCACCTGGCAAGCATTCAAAATAGCGGAATTGGCATGGAATATCAAAGGCCCCATCGTATAAAACTTGACGTGTTACATCTTTAAAAGGGCTACCATCTTGTTTATATACCAAGGTATCGACGCCATCCCACTTGAAATTTTTAGCATCAAACTTGCGTATCATTTTATTACCTCTTTATGAAAAAAGGCTGCATCGAAACAGTGTTTCAATACAGCCCTATGGGTTCGATTATTTGAAGAAACGTTTCAATGTTCCTAATAAACCATGACTATGTTTTTGTACACCATCTGCAACGCTTTCTACATCAAAGCCTGTACGTTCAATAGCTTTTGTAATAACTTCAACAGATGTTTTTGTTGGATCAAAAGAAACAGTCGCTGTTTTCTCTGGCAAATTTACCTCTGCGCTCAAAACGCCAGGTAAACCAAGGGATGCACCTTCAACAGTTTCTTTACAGTTATTGCACATCATACCAGGTACAGTAAATACCTTTGTTACAACGCCATTATCTTCACCGCAACCACAATCTTTACACATAGTAATACCTCCTATTAATCATTAGATTCTTTATGTTTATCGTCGTTTTTAGCCCCTGCTGTTACGTCGATAGTAGTCGCCTTTTTAACGGCTTCTTTCGTTTCATCAACAGCTTTTTTAGGGCCCGAAATAGCATCTTTAAATTCATTGATGCCCTTACCAATAGCTTTACCTACTTCAGGCAACTTACCAGGTCCGAAGATAACTAAAGCGATCACTAATATAACTATTAATTCAGGTGTTCCTATAGATCCCATATGTATCTCCTTTATATTTACTAAAACTTACATCTTTTAGTGTACATCATTATAGGCTGCCTTGTCTACATACCAGGTCACAGCTTCTTGTGAAAGCACCGCACCAGGCAATGTACGACCAATGCGTTTATCCCACGTTAAATCCTCGTAATCTTCGCGTTGATATAATACCTTTGTCAATGCAGTTCGCTTACTTTCACCAGTCACAGTAAACCAGACAGCATCAGATTTTGCTAGGAAAGAAAATGTCATAGAAATGCGTTCCCATACCTTGCCATCTTCTACGGCCACGACCTCTTGATCAGCTACCCGCAGTGCGTGAGAGCCTGCAAATAATCCTGCCGTATGACCATCCTCGCCTAGATCAAGCAACGCTAAATCAAGACCAGATTTCTTACACGCCTTGAGGACATTGCGAACCTCTTTTTCATATTCTTCAGCCGCTTCATGTACGGTTTTAGAATCCGTATTAATTGGCAAGAAATGAGCAGCCCCCTTTGCCTTGCATAGCAAATGAAGTTTTACGCGATTGAAGTAATTATCCTCATGCGTTTGTGGCAAGAAACGCTCATCAGTCCACAAGAAGAATATACGTTCCCAATTAAGGCGCTCAATATATTCAGGAGAGTTAAGTAATTCTAACAAACCATTTATAACAGTACCCCCAGTAATACCAACGATGCACGTTTCAGTACGGCTAATTTCATCATTGGTAAAATCGATAAAATCCTCCGCCAATGCTTGGACTACATCACTAGGACCGTCATAACATTTAATTGTATCTTGAGCCATGTAATAATGACCTCCTAAAACTATTATAATAGTACTATTATATATACTTTTGCTTTTTTATGAAAGCAAAACCGATGTAACTCAATATATAGAGCCACATCGGTTCGAATTATATTAGTAACTGCTTATAAAATACATGATATTTCAAAGAATTACAAGAGAATAATTATTATTTTTGACCAAATTTAGGGCGACGACGTTCTGTGAAAGCTCGTACACCTTCCTTAAAATCTTCAGAAAGACCTAAGGAGCATTGATTTTCTACTTCAAACTTCTTGTACTCTTCCCAGCCAGATAAGAAGCTATTCCACATCATTTCTTTCATAACGCGGTAAGATTGTGCAGGACCTTTAGCTAACTTCTCTACAAGACGTCTTGTAGCCGTTTCTAAATCTTCTAATTCACAAACTTTATATACAAAGCCAAGTTCTTTACCTTTTTCAGCAGATACGGCTTCACCAGTCATAACAATATGCATAGCACGGTTCATGCCAATGGAACGAGTTAACAAGAACAAACCACCTGCATCTGGAGCAAGACCAACGTTTACGAAGGCTTGAATAAAGCGTACGTTGTTAGCAGCCACAACAAAGTCTGCTGCCAAAGCCATATTAAAGGCAGCGCCTGCTGCAGCACCTTGAAGGCTCATGATAACAGGTTTTGGCAAGCGTTTCATAGCCATAGAAATTTGAGCTACTAGTTCAACAATTTCAAATAAAGACTCTGTATCACCATCATTTACAGCCCGTTCCATTTCTGTTAAATCG
>JAWERH010000091.1:0-3988 GCA_032482215.1 Veillonella sp.
TTTGGTAAAACAGAAGAACAAAATATTGAAGTTATGCAACGTTTAGGCGAATTAACGGCTTATGAATACCCTATTTTACTTGCGCCTAGCCGTAAGGGTTTTATCGGTTCTATGTTGGGCGGTTTACCTCCAGAAGAACGCGATGAAGGCACGGTAGCGGCTTGTATTACGGGTGTATTCCAAGGTGTTGATATGGTGCGTGTTCATAATGTGAAAATGCACAAACGCGCCTTGGCCGTAGCAGATGGCCTATTACGAGGTGAATAATGGATAAAATCGTTTTAAAAAACATGGCATTTTATGGATACCATGGCAATTTGACATCTGAACAAGCGCAAGGACAGCGCTTTTTTGTAGATGTTGAAATTACTACGGATCTTACAAAGGCCGGTCAAAGTGACCAGTTAGAGGATTCTATCAATTATGTAGACTCTTTATACCAACATTATCAAGGTATCGTTGGCTTATCTGTAACGGTGCGCAAACCATCTGTACCGATTGCAGGTATTCTAGATTATGTTGAGGTTGTTACTACACGAGGTCAAATTTGATGTATACCTATTACATCAGTGTAGGTTCAAATATCGGTGATAAACGGGGGCACATTAATTTGGCCCTTCAATCATTACAGGAACATGATGCGGTTTCAAAGGTCATTAGTTCGCCCTTAATCGAAACCGAACCTTGGGGATATACGGATCAGGATATCTTTGTTAATGGTATGTGGCTTTGTGAAAGCTCTTTAGCCCCTCATCAAATGTTAAGTTTATTACAGTCCTTAGAACAGGGGGCTGGACGTGAACGACTCATTCATTGGGGCCCACGTACATTGGATTTAGATATTATTTTAGCTTTTGATGAGAGCGGGACTATGATTTCCATATGTGATGAAAGTCTTACAGTACCACATCCTTACTTTTGGGATCGTACCTTTGTCTTAGAACCTTTACATGAGTTGTTACCAACTTTTATATATAAAGGTATGACCATTGGCGAGAGACTAACTCAGTTAAGCTTATCGTAGACATTTACAAAATAGTAAACATTAAGGCTGCAGTTGTACCTATGAATAGGGATTATATGAATAGGTACATCCTGTAAGCACAATATATTATTATGTTTTATGCTTGGGGATTCATAGGGAGTATACATGAATATAAAACGTATTGGGTTGTGTGTACTAGCGTTGATTGTAATGGGCCTGTCCTATTGGCTTGCCGTAGGTGGTAATTATGACAGCAAAACAGTACGCATAGATCCAGAAGAGCATACACTAGTAAATTCTAGTGATGCCATTATTTCAAAACGAATATTAGCGATGAAGTCTATGGATTCAAAAGTTTATTTTTTAGGTTATGAAGGCTACGGTATTTATAATCTATCTGATAATACACTTCGGTTGATGCCCGTTAGCTTCCGTGGTCAACATATAGAGCCACCGAAGACAGAGAATTACCAACGTGGTTTACGAGAGATTACTACGGTAAAAACTTTCTCTGATTTTAGTAGTCAAGAACAATCCATACTTAAGGATTTATTGGAATCTACTGATAGAGGGGCTCATTACTATGGTGACTTTTACCATTCTGGTTATGAGTCATCCCTCATCGACATGAAGGACCAGTATTTTATAACGAATACGGTACGTGCCTTGAAACGTGTGAATCATACATTATATGTATATGATGCGTCAGGGTTCATTATCATTGATTTAGATAATCGACGTATACAAGGGTTCTTTAATAATCGTCTCGGTGGGGAAGGACCTAAAGGTGTACCTGATAGCTTGCGTGGCCATTATGGTTCAGATTTCACGATGATATATGCATTGTCCAAGTTAGATCCAAAGGATTTAGAGATTTTATGGTCAATGCGAAAGCAATATTTAGAAAAGTCACCACAAGTGATGGAGAACAAGGATTTATTCCCTCTTAATCTTGATGAGATGACTTTATAGGAGGTATATTATGCTTTGGTCAATTATTGTAGGCGGTTTCATTGGTTTTGTAGCTGGTCGCATTACTAAAAAAGCGCAAAGTATGGGGATTATTCTTCGTGTTATTGCTGGCTTAGTTGGTGCTTCCGTAGGCCAAGCGTTGCTTGGTACATGGGGTCCAAGCCTTGCGGGCATGGCATTGATTCCGTCCATCGTTGGTGCAGTTATCGTGATTGCTGTAGTCAGCTTCTTTACTGGACGAGATTAATTATATAAGGTAAGGACTAGTATAGGTTTTCCTATACTGGTCTTTTTTTATCGCTTTATATCCATTTTCCTATATACCTATGAGAAAATAGGTATATAATAGTTTATGTATTTTAAATTTAAGGTATATTAATATAGCTTAAGGTTATCGGTTCATATATTTGTAACCGTTGATTTAAGTGGAAGCGTATTAGAGGATAGATATCTTTTAGTACTACAGGTAGGAGGCCCTTATGAAGTTACGTAAAGTAGGTATTATTGGCACTGGACATGTAGGTTCTCATGTAGCATTTTCCCTTGCTCTACAAGGTGAAGTAGATGAATTGTATATGATGGATATTGACGAGAAAAAAGCTAAAGCACAAGCCATGGATATCAATGATGCGGTTAGCTACATTCCTCACAAAGTGACAGCTACTGCTGGCCCAATTGAAGAATGTGGGGATTGCGATGTTCTCGTATTTAGTGCAGGTCCTTTACCAAATTTATACCAAGATCGCTTAGAAAGTCTTGGTGATACCGTTGAGGTTCTAAAGGATGTCATCCCTCGAATTAAAAAGTCTGGTTTTGATGGGTTTATTATTTCTATCTCTAATCCTGCTGACGTTGTAGCTACATATTTATGTAAACATTTAAATTGGAATCCAAAACGCATTATTTCCAGTGGTACAGCCTTAGATTCTGCACGGTTACAAAAAGAATTGGCTCGCATTTTTAATATCAGTAATCGTACAATTACAGCATATTGCTTAGGTGAACATGGCGGCAGTGCTATGGTGCCATGGTCTCATGTATATGTACAAGGAAAACCTCTTGTAGAATTACAACAAGAATTGCCTCATAGATTCCCTACACTTGACTATACGCAAGTGCTAGATGATGTTAAAATTGGTGGTTATCATGTATTAGCCGGTAAAGGTTCCACAGAATTTGGCATTGCCAGTGCAACTACAGAATTAATTCGCGCTGTATTCCATGATGAAAAGAAAGTATTGCCATGTTCTTGCTATCTAGATGGACAATATGGTGAAGAAGGTATCTTTGCATCTACACCAGCAGTTATTGGTAAAGATGGCATTGAAGATGTATTTGAATTAAAGCTTACCGAAGAGGAATTGGCTTTGTTTAAAAAGTCTTGTGCCGTAATTCGTGAATATGCTCATAAAGCAGAGTCTTTATAAGGCCATAGTAGATGTTGCTAATAAGTCTATCTTTGATAAGACATCTTCAACTATATGATAGATATAAGGTAAACTATAGATAATTTTATTTAGTCCCTAACGAGGTTCTGTGATATAATTAAAAAATGACAGTATACAGATGATGAATATTTTTGGGGGACATTATGAGTCAAGACACAATGGAAGTACAACGTCCAAAAAGGCCGCGCAAACGGGTTCGCCCTAATCGCAAAGCGCAGGATCAACGTATTATCCTCATGTGGATCAAGCGAATTGGTATAGGGATTATGGTGCTGCTATTGTTAGGGCAAGCCTATCGCTTGGTGGCTGTATATCAAGAAAAACAACATATTGAGCAACAATTGCAAGAATTAAAACAGCGAAATGAAGAACTAGAACAGGAAAAGGCAAAGTTACAAGATCCAAAGACCATCGAGGGGGTGGCTCGAGAGGAGTTAGGCCTTGTTAAACCTGGTGAAGTACCTTATGTAAAATAGGTTGACTTTAGTAATTTAGATTCGCATTAGTTTGTAGTTTGAGGTTTCCGCATTAATTAGGAGGTTGCATGGCAATCGAAGTTGGTAACATTATTGATGGTACCGTA
>JAWERH010000092.1:0-5714 GCA_032482215.1 Veillonella sp.
TGAATCACAAAATATTTAGATACATCATAGGTGATAGATGCGCGTGCAATATCGTGAATATCATAATTGGTAATGGCCGTCGTAATGACCTCTTTATGTTTGTTCATAATCGGATAATGAACAAGTCCAATATATAAATTTGCCAATGCCTTATATCTCCTATAACCTAACAACAAATATAAACAATATTAATAGAAATACCAGCCTTACAATAAATAGAAACTATAGTAACACTAGCCTAATAACTTTATGCTCCTAACCCTATAATTTATGTACCATTAATCATTCTACATAGTTTTTAATCAATAACTAAAGGTAAAAAATAGGCTTCTGTACCAGCAATTTCTTCAGGAGAGAAACGGGCTCCCACAGCAGAGGCTTGGTCCCCAAGCATAAAACAAGACAGCGTCAAGCACCCTTCTTTTGTACCACTATCTACAGTGTGAATAAAACGTTTTTGCTTAATAAAATCTTGGTACATAACCTTCTTACTATCACGACAAACAATGTCATCATAATTATCTACAAACTTTTCCATAAAGACCTTTGCTTGATCGCCATGTTTTTCTACGACTTGTATATTGCGTCCCTCACGACCCCAGATTTCCTTTTGAATATAAAGACCCTCATCGAGGTTAGGAAAATCACTTTCAAAATAGGACGGAGTCAAATAACGTTCAATAATATCTCGCTCAGGACCTGTAAAAAATTGATTAGTTAAGTATAAGGCATACACCAAGGACATAAATGACTTATTTTGCAAAATGATCGCTTCTGGAGGATTAAATAAATTAAATCGCCCCTCATTATATAAATCTAAGAACATTTCACCTAACGGTTCTCCCGTTGCCGTCGTCTCATCGATTAACAATTCCATGGGATGCAAACGATACAGGTTTGATGCATGACTACCATCGGGAAGTAAAATCCCTTCATCATCAATGACCATATCATAAAATGATAAGAATCGTACATCCGCTTCAGGACAAGCGGATTGCATCGTATTCATTAAAAACTGAGTCGTTCCTAAATCTTCTAAATAATCATGAAAGCAAGCAAACACAAATGGATTCGCTTCACTACTCTTTACCGTATTATATTTACTATTTTCCTGAGAAGTGCGTTCATAAACACGTTTCAAAAAACGTTCTAGCTCATCCCTAGCCCCTTCATTTGGATTCGCTTTATCAAAATAACGGGCCCCTACCTCATTAGCATAATAACTTTCAATCAAAAAACAAGGGGTATCCGCATTAATTTCCACCATGCGCAATCGCCCCTGTGTATCGAGAACAAAATCAAAGCGAGACAGCCACGTAGGTAGGCCTAACGGGTTCCCTCGGTGAAGATAAGGAATCAGATTCTCCGGCATATCCATATTGAGGGCGAACTCATCAGGTGCCTGCTGAAAGACTTTAGTAGCCTTATAAAATATTTGGAATAACATACGAGATGCATGTCGTATTTCATCGTAAAACTCAGCTGGAAAAGATTGTACTGAAAGCGTTGGATATCGATCGTCATATCCTTCATAATCTACAAAAGGCAGTATGCCCGTATCTAACTCATCAATATAGGATTGCATAGTACCGCCTCCCATCACGAGCCACCAGAGCGTGAACCAGCACTACCAAAGCCCGACTTTTGACCTATAGAAGAGGCTTTTTGACTTCTTCTCTTCTCATAGTCTTTATAAGTTCGTCGCCCCAACGTACCATGCGTATTAGAGCCTGTGGTTGTATATACATTAGGCTCCTCATAGGGTTTCAAAGGTGCTGCCACACGATATTAAATCCATGAAAAATATAGTAGCCTGCTGCAATACTAGGCAAAAGTCCTGCTAGCCCTGCATCCCATACTAAATTACCACTAGTATCACGGTGAAAGGTAACAGACCGATTGTCATCATACAAGGCGGTCTCTTTACCATCGCCATGATTCAATAAAGAATAGCGGTTACCTTGATTATCCTTTAATCGAACTTCCCCATCATTTGCTTCCGGGTAGATTTTATCACATACGGCATAAGCGATGTCATTCCAGTATGAAGACACACCAACGATGCCCGCCACAGCGGCAAAGGCACTCGTTATGTATATAGTTTTCTTACTTGGCTTATACATAGGACAAAAGATACCAAATACGAGAATACCTGCAGCTGTATTACCACGCATAATCTCTTCAGATAAATTATATTTACGATGCCATAAATTAATAAACATATAGCCTGTTACAAATAGTACAATACCAAGAATAGCATAAACAACACTTGCTACTACACCGTGCAATAAAGATGTATCTGCTGTAGTAACTACAGGAGACATGATAACAGCACGCAATATTTCACCAATACCGATAAAGGAACCTGCAGATAGCCATGCTACAGCACAGTTACCACGTTTGATTTCTTCACTAAATTTACCAGGCACGAAGAAATCGATAACCGTGTTGGCAGTTAACATTAAGAAAATTCCAAAACAAGCATAAAAAATCGTCAATAATACATCTGGCATATAAATCATAATAAGCCTCCTAATAATATAATTTTGTATTGGATGTGTTACCAGAACCTTCAGTAGGATACAATCGTTCGCGTCCCGTCTTATCCCGTAGGCGAACTATAGTCGCATAGTTATCAAGTATATGAGAGCTGATTACTGTACGATCAATAATTTTCCAATCCTCTTGTGTTAATTTTGATTGTTCACATACCTTAACCTTAGTCTGTCCATCCGTATTAGTGATGAGATACACCAAGTCCCCCGAATAAAAGACAATAACTTCATGGCCCTCTTCTAAGTTATCCCGCTCATTGTTAATATCACCATTCACAGAATCAATCAAATCTAATGCGGTACTAACAGGATCTAGTGTAGACGTGTATACATAGTCGCTATCCGAATCCGTTTTTGTATAATATGCAGATGTGTCATGCATATGTTCTTTTGCCGTGTAAGGCACTCCAAACATAGCGCGTATACTATGCCAAGACAAATCATTGTCCGACCAAAATAGAAATAGTAAAAATAGTACACCATACCCCACGCCACCAGCAATAGCTCCAAACCTCTTTTTCATTGATTTGTTACGCATCTTTTTCTTAATAGCTTGAGCGGCTGCATCATTACAAAGACGAATGTTCACCAAGGGCACTCGTGATCCTTCGGCAAACATTTTTTCTCCTTTGAACCAATTTTCTTCAAAGAATACACTAGCGCCGCCTTCACAGGGCAATTGATATTCCTTATACCCAGCTCGATCACCTACGGACGCACCACTATCACCATCTACGTCTACAACCTTTTCCAAACCGATTTGATGTAATGTAAAGCCTTTCGGCGCACGCTTACGATAGGATGTTCTAGATACAGTGCACCACGCATTATCATTGTACTCGATAGTAACCCATATTTTATCAGTTCCCTCAACAGCCTCTAGGCCATATTCATGCCAATAATCACCAGGAGACTTTTGCATAGATGGTTTAGCCTTATAGGCTTGTTCCTGATCAGCTTTTGGAATAATCTCATTATATTTAATTTTTTCAGTTATTATATAACGGCTGCCCTGAACCTCAAGGACATCGTAACAATTAAACTCCATAAACAACCTCGTTAGAGTAGCAATAACCTATTTACGCATCTAAACTACTCTCTCTCCTAAACGGGATTTAATGAAATTAAGCTTTAAAGTAGCCTATACGTTCATGAATCGTTTTATTTTCAATAATAGAAATACCATATTGTTGCCCCATAGTAGCTGTTACAAGCACCTTAGCTACATCAGCAGTTTTTACAGGCTCTTGACTCATTAATACACGTGCTTTATTAATGACCCCCAATACAGCACAGCTAATACGCTCTACCAATTTAGGTTCTTCTCGAATCAAGGTGGCTGGACGAACAATAACAATCGCTTCAAATGGAAGTTCTAAGATGACCTCTTCCAATTGTCCTTTCATGGACATATAAAAGAATTCCGATTTTGGGTTCGCCCCTAAAGAGGAGACTAATCCATATTTTTTTACTCCATTTTGAGCTGCAATGCGAGCCATTTCGTACTGGTAGGTATAATCGACTGTCCATTGTGCTTCTTTAGAGCCTGCTTGTTTACGGTTTGTGCCCATAGCAGAGAATAAAATATCTCCTGTTACTAGGTGTGCCCATTCACGAGGTTCATCAAAATTAACGATATGAACGGTTACCTTTGGAGATGTATACGTAACTTGACGACGTACAAATACATGAATTTCTTGAATTTCATGATTGTCAATCAATGATTCTACAATATGGCGACCTACTGCACCAGTAGCACCTAATACTAAAGCTTTCATACTTCACCTGTATCTCTTTCAGACTCTTCAGCAATAATCTCTTTTAAAAGTTTAACTTCCTCTTTTGTTAATGGTCGTTCCAACAAATCGGGCCTCAATAATCGTGTCCGTTTTAGTGCTTCTTTTTGACGCCATGCAGCAATATTTTTATGATGACCACTGCGTAATACATCAGGAACACCCCACCCTCTGAATTCTGGAGGCTTTGTATATTGAGGACATTCTAATAAAGGCTCATAAAAGGAATCCTCTTGGGCCCCACTAGCTGCGCCTAATACACCGGGAATCATACGAGCCACCGCATCAGCTACTACCATAGCAGGCAACTCGCCACCTGTTAACACATAGTCGCCAATTGAAATAGTTTCATCTACTAAATGTTCCTCTACACGATAGTCTACACCTTCATAATGACCACAAATGAGCACCAATTGATCGTACGTCGCTAGTTCACGAGCCTTTTCTTGTGTAAAAGGTTGACCTGTAGGTCCCATAAAAATAACACGACGTCGTATACTTTCACTAGGATTACCAATAAGGCTCATTTCATCACATATCTCATCTGTAGAATAGGCGCTATTAGTTTCGCTATCATATTGAGCAATAACAGATTCTACGGCTTCAAAGATGGGAGGTGCCATCATGAGCATACCCGCACCACCACCATACGGCGTATCATCTACTTGACCATGTTTATTATGACTAAAGTCCCGAGGGTTAGTTACGCCCATAGATAAGCGTTCCGCTTCGATAGCGCGTTTTATGATGGAATGACTAAAAAAAGCATCAAAAAACTCTGGAAATAAAGATACGATATCGATACGCATAGACCATCCTCTGTACTTATTAACTCTAATTAAATCATTTTAACTCATTAGCATTATCTATATATAGCTATATTATATAACTTTTACCATAATATACCTATATGTAGATAAAACAAAACCGCCCAAAGGATTATATCCATTCAGGCGGATCTACGATCATTAGTTTATTTTCCACATCGATGTCTTTAACGACCTCTTCAATGGCTGCAAATAATTGATCTGGTTCTCCATCTTTGGAAACCACATAGACATCATTAGCACCAGGTTGCAATACATCAGTCACTGTGCCAAGCACATTCCCCTTTGTATCTTGTACTTCAAGACCAATGATATCAAAGATGTAGTAGCGACCTTCTGGTAATTCTACCAAATCTTCACGACGTACTTGAATCTCTTTCTTAGCGAATAATTCAGCCGCGTTGCGATCAGGGATTTCCTTAAAGGATGCTAGTACAAATTGTTTATGAAATCGTGCGGATGCAACGTGGTATTCTTTACCATCGATGTAACAGGCATCCATATGCATGAACCGTTCTGGAAAATCGGTTCTAGGC
>JAWERH010000093.1:0-5457 GCA_032482215.1 Veillonella sp.
ACCGATGCCTTCATCGGTGACGACCTCCTTACCAATACCTGGAGGCGCCACATCTTGAGGGGCTTGAGGGCGTTCCTTCTTCACATATAGGTCGCCACCCTTTTTATACAAATCATCCTCGTAATTGAGGCAGCACATCAAACGACCACAAACACCAGAAATCTTCGTAGGGTTTAGGCTCAAGTTTTGATCCTTAGCCATGCGAATCGAAACAGGTGTAAAATCACCTAAGAAATTAGAACAGCATAAAGGTCGGCCACAAGCGCCGATACCATTGAGTACCTTAGACTCATCACGAACGCCTACTTGGCGCAACTCAATGCGCGTTCTAAATACTGTTGCTAAATCCTTAACAAGCTCACGGAAGTCGATACGACCATCCGCTGTAAAGAAGAATATAATTTTATTCATATCAAATGTGTATTCCACATTGATAAGTTTCATAGGTAACTTACGTTTACCAATTTTTTCGAGACAAATTTCAAAGGCTTTTTCTTCCCGTTCTTTATTCTTCTCGATTTGTTTTAAATCTTTTGGTGTTGCCTTTCTAATAACAGGCTTAACAGGAGCTACAACAGTGTCTTCAAAGACCTCTTTAGGTCCGATCACAACAGTACCGTATTCGACGCCACGTGCCGTCTCAACGATAACCCCATCACCAACGGATAGTTCTAATTGTTCAGGCAGAAAATAGTAAATCTTCCCTGCCTTTTTAAAGCGTACGCCAACTATGGTTAGCATTTAGTCCTCCTCCCGAGCATCATGAAGGGCGATACAAAGACCGTCCACCACGAGAGCGGTTTTTATATGTAAACGCAAAGCCCGTTCTGCTTGCAATGTTTCGGTAATAACCTTAGCCAATGCTTGCATAGACCAGCGCGGTAATAATCGTAATAATTGAGTTTTGTACATAGGTACTTGTAATTGTCCATCTCGGGCACCCATCTTAAGAGCCATCATATCTCTACTTACGAGACGCAACCAGTGCATCAACTCTGATAGGCTTTCACGAGGCAAACTTTCACAAGCTAAGGAAATCATAGAAAACCATCGCGTTTCAAAGGCAAGGGTGTCCATTACCTTAACGGCTAACTCAAGCATTTCAATGCGACCTTGCGTAGCCAATTTTTCTACTAACTGCGGATTACCATGACCGGCTAATAAAGCTTGTTCAATATCACCTGTGATGCCACGCTCTACGAGGGCTGTGCGAATCGTATCTATATCAACACTGTTAAATCCTACGCCCATACATCTTGAAATGATGGTTGGCAATACAGTATTAATCTTGTTCGTAATAATAATGAAATATACCTGCTCAGGTGGTTCTTCAATGGTTTTTAGCATAGCATTTGCCATGACTGCATTGGCCGTGTGAAAGTCCTCCACAATGACAACGCGGTTACCATGCCCCGCTACTGACAGATGATCTTGCAATAATGAATACCACTGCTCTACCTTTAGTGTCGTCTTCATAGGGCGAATCCAAAAGGCATCTCCCTTATCCATATAGATAGGTAAACCTTCTGCTTCGATGCGTTTTTCCATCTCACCATTGGCAAGACGTGCTTCTTTTACATCTGCTAAATACGCTTCTCCCTTTGGTTGAGAAAATACTTGGCGTCCCAACAATAGAGACGCTAGACCTATGGCCATATCTAGCTTACCAAGACCTGCTTCACCATAAAACAAAAGGCTATGCGGTAATGCATTACGACTTACAAGTTCCGATAGGTGTGCCTTGATCGAATCTTGACCAATTATAGAATCAAAATATGTCATAGCTCCTCCTATCAATACATGCTCAATATTAATATTATATAAGAAAAAGGCGACTTTTAAAAGAGTCGCCCTATCCTAAGGTAGTAGATTTACTACTGCTTGATGCACAAGGAATTCGGTGCCATCCGTAGCGTTTTACTAGCTCTTCATAAGCATCGTGAACAGCTACTAAATACTGATGATTTCCTTCATGAATATCCCCTGTATTACCTCCCGTTTTACCAGTGCGCTCTGCCATAAGGGCTTCACTCACTTCAAGAGGCATGTCTAAGAGACATACCGCATCAGGTGTAGGCAAGCCAAATTTATTAAACTCAAAGTCTTCAAGCCAATCTAAAAATGCAGTACGTTCCTTCAAATCGTCATATTTTACCATTTGGTGCACCATATTAGATGTAGTATAACGATCTGCAATAATGATACCACCATTTTTATAGAACTGTTCCCAATCAGTTCTAAAGGAAGCAAAGCGATCGATAGCGTACATGGAGCTTGCCACATAAGGATTTACATCATGCACATCTTTGCCAAATTCTCCAGCTAGATACATTTTTATAGGCATAGCAGCACCGCTATCATAATTCGGAAAGCTTACAGATTTAACTGCATGACCTTCCTTGGTTAATCGCTCTACTAATAGTTTAGTTTGTGTAGCCTTACCGCTGCCATCTCCACCTTCTAGTATGATTAAAGTCCCCATAATTACTCCTGTAACACCCAAATTGTTTCCAATGTCATATCATCAGCCCCATTCGGTACATAACCTAGAGCCTTACGATTCTCTATATATTGTAACACAGACTCACTAATCACTTCACCTACTGCTACACAAGGAATCCCTGGAGGATAATAAGCAATTGTCTCTCCTGCTATACGATGAAGTGCGTCTTGTAACCGTACTTGCTCCCGATTGGCATACATAGCATTACGAGGCGTTACTCTTACAATAGGCTCAGGCAATAAAGCTGAATCTTTGCTAAGGTTTTGCAAATTCTCATCCTTCGTATCATTTGATTCATGAGATGTACTTAACACCGTATCGCTGATAGACCGTACTGCTTGAATAAGAGCAGTTATTGACTCTTTTGTATCGCCAATGGTAATGAGTACTAGTACATGATGAGCTTGTACTAACTCCACCTCAATACGATGTTCTCGTAACATCCGTTCAAATGCAACACCTGTAAGACCTAGTTCTTTAGCATCGATGAGTACCTTGGTACAGTCATAGTTTACCACTCGATCTTCTATGTCTCTGTATTCCATAGTAGTAATACCAGAAATCTTATGTAATTCACTACGTAAATATAAGCTCAATTCCACGGTTCGACGAATTAGGTCTTCACCTACTGTAGCCAATTGATGACGCGCCATATCTAAGGAAGCAAGAAAAATATAATTTGGACTCGTACTTTGTAACATTTGATGCATTTGTGTAATGCGACGTTTATTAATTCTTTCACCTTGCCCTAATAACCACGATGTTTGTGTTAATGAGCCTACCGATTTATGCGTACTCTGTGCCACTAAGTCTGCACCTGCTGCAATGGCCTCGATAGGTAATGTATTTGAAAATGGTAAATGAGGGCCGTGCGCTTCATCAACAAGAACAATCATACCTCGTTTATGCGCTTCTTTCACAATATTTACAATATCGACACCTACACCATAATAGTTTGGATACACCAAGAGGATAGCCTTTGCTTCTGGATGTGCATCCATGGTTTTAACGACATCATCTAACGATACACCTAAAGGAATACCCCAACGCTCATCAAATTGACAATCCATATAGACCGGCTTGGCGCCAGATAACACTAAGCCACTAATAACGGAACGATGTGCTTCTCGAGGAATAATAATCGTTTCATCAGGACCTACAGTGCCCATAATCATCGCTTCAATCAAAGCAGTAGTACCATTAATGGAGAACCAACAATGATCAGCTCCATATAACCGTGCTGTTAAGTCCTGAGCCTCTTTTAATTCCCCTTCAGGTTCATGTAAATCATCTAAGGCATACATAACACCTAAGTCATAGGGTAGTGCCGGTCCCATCCAGTCTTTTAGTAGTTGAGGTGCTTCTACACCAATCTTATGGCCTGGTGTATGAAAAGGGACAAAATGTTGTTTTTTATATGATTCTAAGGCCTCTACAAAAGGCATTCTTTCTTGATTACTCATATTTACCTCGTAAAAAAGGCATGAATCTCAATGAGACTCATGCCCTTATGCATGTTATTTATCGTTGCGGACGACGCTTAGGATTGAACTGATTCATCCCTTTATCGATGCCCACCTCTAAAGTACCTAATACAGCTTTCACAGTATTCTTGATACCCTTTTGTACCTTCTCTTGTGATTCTTCACTAAATGGTGCTAACACATGATCAATGACAGTCCATTGTGGTAATGGACGGCCAATGCCTACGCGGAAACGCGGAAAGTTTTCTGTGCCTATATGGGAGATTAAGGATTTAATCCCATTATGCCCACCAGAACTACCATTTGGTCGAATACGTAATTTGCCTACCGGTAAATCCATATCATCATAAATGCAATACACGTCAGATGGGTCAATCTTATAATACCGCATCAACGGACCTACAGATTCACCACTGGCATTCATAAATGTTTGTGGCTTTACAAGCAATACCTTCTCACCATCTACAGTAATACTGCACACCTCTGCACGTTGTTCCTCTTTCCAAGGCGTGTGAGGTACGCTATCGGCAATGGCATCGATAACCATAAATCCAATATTATGTTTTGTCGCTTCATATTGCTTGCCTGGATTACCAAGGCCTACTACTAATTTCAAGAATCACCTATTATTTATCAAATAAATTACTTACTGAAACTTCATGAAAGATACGCATAATTGCTTCGCCCAATAATGGAGCTACAGATAATTGCGTTACATTGTCTAATTTGCAATTTTCTGGTAATGGCATTGTGTTTGTTACGATTAGCTCTTTAATGTTAGAGTTTGCAATGCGTTCACTTGCTGGATCTGTTAATACAGCATGGGTAACAGCAGCCATAACAGATTTTGCACCAAATTCTTCTAATGCTTTAGCGCCTTCTACAAGGGAACCTGCTGTATCTACAATATCGTCAACGATGATGCAGTTTTTACCTTTTACATCGCCAATAAGATTCATAACTTTAGCTACGCCTGGTTCAGGACGTTTTTTCTCGATAATTGCGATTGGCGCACCGATGCGGTCAGCCAAATCACGAGCACGAGTTACACCGCCAAGGTCTGGAGATACAACAATCACATCTTCAAGATTTTTTTCATTAATGTATTTAGCTAAAATGGATGCACCATATAAATGATCTACTGGCACATCAAAGAAGCCTTGAATTTGACCTGCATGTAAGTCAATTGTTACAAGACGTGTAATACCAGAAGTTTGCATCAAGTTTGCTACTAATTTTGCAGTAATTGGTTCACGGCCACGAGTCTTACGGTCTTGGCGAGCATAGCCATAGTAAGGTACTACAGCAGTAATATGGCGTGCAGAAGCGCGTTTTAACGCATCAGCCATAACCATTAATTCCATCAAATTGTCGTTTACAGGATAGCTAGTTGGTTGAATGATAAATACATCTTTGCCACGTACGCTTTCATCAATCATAATTTGTACTTCGCCATTGTTAAAGCGACCT
>JAWERH010000094.1:0-10428 GCA_032482215.1 Veillonella sp.
CTTTGCAGCGATTAAGGCTGATGATCATGCAGCAGAATTAATGGGGATTAACGTTGTATACTACAAGATGATGGCCTTTATCATTGGTGCTTTCATCGCTGGTATTGGCGGTGGTTTGTATGCTCATATTACAAACTTTATCAATCCTACAGACTTTAGCTACCATAAGGTAGTACAAATCTTATTATTCCCTGTATTTGGTGGTTCTAATGTCGTATGGGGCTCCGTATTAGGTTCCTTTATTCTTACATTATTGCCAGAAGTATTGCGCTTCTTATCCGATTATCGGGACATCATCTACGGTGCATTGCTTGTTATCTTGATGGCAGTTCGCCCAGATGGTATTTTAACAGAATCTATGGTAGACAAAATTAGTCGTAAATTAGGCTTTAAAAAAGCTCCATATATTCCTGAATCACAAGTATTAACAGAACGTTTTGAAGCGTATAAACGCAAACAACAAGAAGAAAAACAAGGATAGGAGGGAACTGAATGCTATTAGAATTAAATGACGTAAGTAAAAGCTTTGGTGGCGTTGCAGCTCTCACCGGTATATCCTTTGGTGTAAAACAAGGTGAAGTGTTTGGTGTTATTGGTCCAAACGGTGCTGGTAAGACTACACTCTTTAACTTGATTACTGGTGTATTCCCTGTAAGTTCTGGTGAAATCGTATTTGATGGCATGTCTGTTGTAGGTATTAAGCCACATAGAACAGTTGAAATGGGTATAGCTCGTACATTCCAAAATATTCGTCTCTTTGGTAATATGACAGCTTTAGAAACTGTTTTAACAGGTATGCATTGCCGAACAGGTTCTGGTTTCGTTGCTAGTTTCTTAAGAACTAAACGCCAACGTATTGAAGAAGAACGTTGTCGTGGTATTGCTTATGAGTTTTTAAAGTTGGTAGGTCTTGAAGACGATGCTGAAGAGGTAGCTACATCTTTGCCATATGGTAAACAACGTCGCCTTGAAATTGCACGTGCCTTGGCAACGCATCCTCAATTAATTTTGCTCGATGAGCCAGCAGCAGGTATGAACGATAGTGAAACAGAAGCATTGCGCCAATTAATTGGTAAGATTCGCGATCTAGGTATTACTGTTGTCGTAATTGAACATGCTATGGAATTGATGATGAATATTTGTGACCGTTTGGTAGTATTCAACTTTGGTAAAAAGATTGCTGAAGGTACACCTCAAGAAATTCAAAACAATGAGGCTGTAATTGAAGCTTACTTAGGTAAAGAGGAGGCGTAATATGTTAAAGCTAGAAAACATCGTGGCTGGTTATGGACATATTACAGCCTTAAAAAATATTAGTTTAGAAGTACCTCAAGGCTCTATTGTATCCTTGATTGGTGCCAATGGTGCCGGTAAATCTACAACTATGAAAACCATCATGGGGCTTGTAAAACCAACATCTGGTAAAGTATTATTTGAAGGCCAAGATATTACTGGTCATAAAACACATCAAATTGTACATGGTGGTATTTCCTTGGTTCCTGAAGGTCGTCAAATTCTTCAAGATATGAGCGTTTATGAAAACCTAGAAATGGGTGCTTATATTCGTAACGATAATGAGATTGAAGCAGATATTAAAAAAGTATTTAAACGCTTCCCAATCCTTGACGAACGTAGTTACCAATTAGGTGGTACTCTATCTGGTGGTCAACAGCAAATGTTAGCTATTGGTCGTGCACTTATGGCACGTCCAAAGCTCTTACTATTGGATGAACCATCAATGGGTCTTGCACCATTAGTAGTAAATGAAATCTTTGAAACTATCAAAGAAATTAGTGCTGAAGGAACTACTGTTCTTTTGGTAGAACAAAATGTACGACAAGCATTGAAAATTGCTGATTACGCGTATGTATTGGAAACAGGTAAAATGGTATTATCTGGTCCAGCTGATGAAGTACGTCATGATCCTCGCGTTATGGAAGCATATTTAGGCGGTCGTGTTGAATAATTAATACCTTAAGTCGGTAGCGCTTATCTAAAATTTTGAATAAGGTGTATATACTAGCAAGCTAGTATATACACCTTATTTTTTTGTTTCATCAATAAAATTGATGAGGCTTTGATGATTTTGTGAAGCGATGGTGAATTGAGTTTATATATATTTAATTTATTTATCGAAAACAAATGAAAAAATCGGGTGAAATGTGAGTGAAATGAGTAAAAAAATACCCATGAATAGATAGTGAAATCCTTATATTTACGGGATTTCTTCTTAAAGATTTGATGAAGTTGGCTCAGAATGGTCTGCGTTTATGGAAGAAAATTTAAAATAATGATAAAATGACTTAACCGATTTTTTAGGATTAATAATCTTAGAAAATAAGTGATGTATTGAGTGGGTTGTATGTAAATCAAAGAGGTAAAGTATGAATAAAAAACAGTATATGATGATGGCAGCATTCTTATGTGCCACAACAACATCTATGGCTGCATCTGTTAATGTAACAACAGAACAGTCCTACAATGCTAAAGCATTACAAACAGAAGGTCATGCACCACTAGAAACAAGTGCATCCGTTGTGAGCTCTGATAAAGAGTATCGCTTGCGTCAAGGTGATGAACTAACCATTCAAGTTGTACAACAAGCGGATCTTGGTACACGTAATGGGAACGACATTATGTACACTGTCCGTCCTGATGGATATGTATCATTTCCTATGGTGGGACCAGTAAAAGCGGATGGATTAACCGTCGATGAGTTTACCGCCCAATTACAGCAAGGTCTATCTCGTTACATTATTAATCCAGATATTACTGTAAATGTTACGAAACTTGGTGGTGTTCGTGTGTATGTATTCGGTGAGATTAACAAACCTGGTGCCTATACATTGACTAAGTCTAGTACTGTTATCGATGCTATTGGTGCTGCTGGTAGCTTTAACTGGGATACAGCGAAGAAGAAAATTTATTTAATTCATCAAGATAATCCAGAAAAACCAATCCCAATTAATCTAAATCGTATCTTACAAACTGGAGATATGTCTGAAAACTATATTATGAGAGAGGGCGATGTTCTTTACTTAACTAAAAACAGTCGTATTAACTTTGCTCGTGATATTGCTCCAATCTTGACCGGCGCATACATGGTATCTCGAATCGGTAAAGATTAAGGATAGGATTTATCTCACATATAAGGGGGCGTTCTTTTGCGTTCATATTTATTACCAGCCATACTGTTTATTGCCGATATTGCGACGATTGTTATTGTTGCATTTATCAGTTTATTTATTAGATTTGATGGTTATATAGAACCTCGATATATTGATCAAATGGTAGACGCATTGCCATTATTATTGGTTTCATATATGTTGATGTTCTTGGTTATGCACCTATATACGCGCATATGGCGTTATGCAGGGATGAGAGAGGTTCTAGCTGTTTTTGTAGCTACAACTATTGGTACAGCAATCTTTTATTCCTCTATGTTTGCTTTTGACAAATCTTTACCGCGTTCTATCTATTTTATTACATGGTTTTTAACTACCGGTACCGTTGGTATGGGCCGTATGTTACTTCATTATGTGGCACTTCATTATAGTAATGGGGACGATGGTGAAAGTGGCCAAGTAAATACACTCATTATAGGTGCTGGCGATGCAGGGGCAACTATTGCTCGTGAAATAGAGCGATATCATAAGCGCTCTCGTCGAATCATTGGCTTTGTAGATGATGATATGTTCAAAATTTTAGGTAATCGTGAAGATATTCCAATGCTTGTAGCAAGATATAAGGTTGAAGAAATTATCATTGCTATGCCATCGGTAAAGCGTGATGTTATTCGAGAAATCATGGAAATCTGCTCACCTCTAAAATGTAAAATCAACACATTACCTGGGATGTACCAATTATTAGATGATGAGGTTTTAGTATCTCATTTGCATCCTATTTCCATTGAAGATTTATTGGAACGTGATGAGATTCATCTAGACACATCAAAAGTAGAACCATATTTGAAAGATAAAGTCGTTCTTGTTACGGGTGCAGGTGGTTCTATTGGCTCTGAAATTTGTCGTCAAGTATTACGGGTAAGACCTAAAAAACTATTGTTACTAGGTCATGGTGAAAATAGTATTTATCTTATTCACCAAGAGTTGCGTTCAATTGTGCCTGAAGGTACATTGGTTCCCATTATTGCTGATATTCGAGATAAAAATCAGTTAGACCAAATCTTTACCGATTATGAACCAGATGTAGTATTCCATGCAGCAGCTCATAAACATGTACCGCTTATGGAAATCCAACCGATTGCAGCGGTGTTAAATAATATTTATGGCACTCGTAATGTGGCAGATGTAGCGGGAGCACATGGTGTTGAGCGATTCGTTATGATTTCCACAGATAAAGCGGTAAATCCAACAAGTGTTATGGGGGCTACAAAACGGGTGGCAGAAAAGGTCGTACTTGGTATGAATCACAAGTACGATACAAAGTTTATTACCGTTCGCTTTGGTAATGTTCTTGGTAGTCGTGGTTCTGTTATTCCATTATTCCGCAAACAAATTGAAGCTGGTGGACCTGTAACAGTTACAGATCCTGAAATGACTCGTTACTTTATGACTATTCCAGAAGCAAGCCAACTTGTATTACAAGCTGGTGCAATGGGAAATGGTGGTGAAGTGTTCTTATTAGATATGGGTGAACCAGTAAAAATTGTTGATTTAGCGAAAAATATGATTCGTCTTTCTGGATTTGAGCCTGATAAAGATATTCGCATTGAATTTACTGGTTTGCGTCCAGGTGAAAAGCTATATGAAGAATTATTAACTGCTGAAGAAGGTACTAATACAACTACACATAAGAAAATCTTTGAAGCTGCCTTAGAAGATGTAAATCAAGAATGGTTAAGCCGTGAAATTGATCGCTTTGAAACATGTAAATCTGACTTGGATGTAATCAATGTATTACAAGACATCGTTCCTACATATCATCCAAATCATAATGTATAACAATTTAGTTACAATCATTTATTTAGAACTGTAGTCTACGTGAGAGGGAGATATACAGTAACTATTCCTAAGAGGGAGAGACCCTGTTGTTTGTATACTTTCACAGAAAGGGGTATATGGGTGGAACAAATTATTGATTTAAAAGAGGTCGGTAGAGTCCTCGTTAAACGACGTCGTAAGATTATCAATATTACGGTAGCATGTATAGTATTGGGTGGTGCATATGGTTTCCTAGCACCATCTACATATCAATCTACATCTATGTTGCGCATTAAACAATCTCAAGGATTAAGTAATTCTGTTTTATCAAGTACTAATGGTTACTCTGACTCTATGGCGCGTCAATTGATGAATACAGATGCTGAAATTTTAAAGAGTCGTAATGTTGTAGAACCTGTTATTGCAGCGATTGAAGATCCAGAAGGAACAGGTAAAGCACCTACATACGAAGAGTTTGTTAAAACACGTATTGAAACAAAACCATATAAAGAAACTGAATTATTACAAGTTAGTGTAACTGGTAAAAGTCCAGAACAAGCACAAGAGGCTAATCAATTATTAATTGATACATTCTTAAAGCGCTTGGCAGATATTTCCCATGTTGAGCAACGGACGACACGCGAATTTTTACAAAAACGTGTGGTAACTGCAAAAGAAGAATTAGGGCAAGCAGAAAAGAAATTACAACAATTCCAAGTGGACAATAAGGTATATTCCACGGCGGATCAAATGAAGGGGCTAACAGATAAGATTACCCTTATTGATCGTGAGAAAGCTCAAAACCAATTGGATTTGGAAACGGCGCAAGCAGCTTTAGGTAGTATTAATGAGCAATTAGGCTCTGCAGGTAAAAGTATTGCGGATAGTGCAACTGTTCAAGCATATAAAGGACAATTAGCTGACTTAGAATCTCGTAAGGCCTCTTATGTTGGTAAATATACTGATGAGCATCCGGCAATGAAAGAGATTAACCAACAAATCGAAGAAGCTAAGAGTGGTTTAAATGCTGAAATTAATGCTATTGCATCCCAACAAGCTCCATCTAGTAACTCTGCACAGCAAGGTTTGTTAGCAGATAAATTCAGAAATGAAGCGGCTTTAGCTGTAGCACAAGGTAAAGAATCTACATTAGCTGAACTTGATAAAGAAAATGAGGAAGCTATGAAAGGTTTGCCTGAAAAAGAACGTGGCTATATCCAGGCAAAACGTGATGTTGATGTAGCCCAAGACATTTACGAAATGCTATCTAAGCGTTTGGAAGAAGCTAAAGTAGCTGAAGTAATGGTACCAAATGAAGTTCAAATTGTAGATGCTCCTACATTGCCAGAAAAGGCTATTGCACCTCGTAAAATCCTTATTTTATTAGGATCTGCAATTTTGGGTATTATCCTAGGCTGCCTTTACACATTGGGTCAGTTCTTCTGCAACCGCAAGGTTCAATCTGTACAAGAAATCAATGATATTCTTGGCATTGAAAATTTAGGTGTCATTCCTAATCATGAAGAAAAGGAATATGAAGAACCTAGTAATCGTATTGTAGCATTGTGGCGTAAAGTGAGAGGTTAATATGATTAGACTAATTTCTAATGAGCGTGGTGATACACCACTTGTAGAAGCATATCGTACATTGCGTAGCAATTTACAATACGTATGTAATCAACATAAATGTAAGATCATTTGTATCACCGCTGCTACTAGTGGAGAAGGAACCTCTGAGGTAGCGGCTAATACGGCATTAGCTTTATCGAAGAATAATAACAAAGTTCTTTTGGTAGATGGTAATTTACGTAATCCAGTTCAGCATGTAGCATTCAACGTGCAAAATAAAGGCCTTACTAACGCAGTTATTATGGATGAAGATTTGACGATTCATCGCAATATTGTCCCTCATTTAGATGTACTTACTGCAGGCGAAATAGTTGAACATCCTTCTGAAGTCGTAGATTCGAGTAAATTATCTACAATTTGGGATTATATGCGTGACGAATATGATGTAGTTATCATTGATACACCACCTGTATTAGATGTTACGGATGCTATTGTATTAGCTGAAAAATCTGATGGTGTCATGCTTGTTGTTAAAAATGAAGTAGCAAGTCCTAAAGATTTAATAGAAGCTAAGAAACGACTTACTCAAGTTGGAATTACTTTATTAGGTTCTATCGTCATTGATGTGTAGTCAATAATTTAATATATATTCCATTAGATAAATCAAGCGTATCGACAAGGTACAGAAAGTAATGAGGTGATGTATATGAAAATTATTAGAAAAAAAGATTGCGGCACAATTAGGTACACCTAAAGCTGTTTGTTTAAACTCTGCTACCGCAGCGCTTGAGATGTCTCTCCGTGTATTAGGTATTGGACCTGGCGATGAAGTTATTACCAGTGCCTATTCCTATACTGCTAGTGCAAGTCCTGTTGTTCATGTAGGGGCTACATTAGTTATTGTAGATACCCAAAAAGATTCATTTGAAATGGATTATGATGCAGTGGCTCGTGCTATTACACCAAAAACAAAGGCAATCATTCCTGTAGATATTGCAGGGGTACCTTGTGATTATGACCGTTTACGCTCTATTGTAAAAGAAAAGAAATCGCTATTTACACCTGCCAATAATATTCAAAAAGCATTGGCACATATTCCTATCGTAGCGGACTGTGCCCATTCCTTTGGTGCTTCATACAAAGGTATACCAACTGGTAATGTAGCTGATTTTAGTAGTTTTTCCTTCCACGCAGTAAAGAACTTTACGACTGCCGAAGGGGGCTGTGCTACATGGCGACATATAGATGGTATTGATGATGAAGTCATTTATAAGCAATTCCAATTATTATCTTTGCATGGACAAGATAAGGACGCCCTTGCTAAGACAAAGGCTGGTGCATGGGAATACGATATTAAGGGTACATATTATAAATGTAATATGACTGATATTATGGCGGCTATTGGTTTGGCTCAATTTGAAAGATACCCAAAACTGTTAGCACGACGTAAGGAAATCATCGCAGCTTATGATGCAGGTTTAAAAGATTTACCTGTTACAGTATTAAGTCACTATACTGATGATCATCAAAGTAGTGGTCATTTGTACTTAGTTCGCTTAGATGGACGTGATGCAGAATACCGTAACAAGGTAATTGAAGCTATGGCTGAAGCGGGTATTGCAACCAATGTTCACTATAAGCCAATTCCTATGCATACGGCTTATAAGAACTTAGGATTTACCATTGATGATTATCCAAATGCTTATAATCAATTTAAAAATGAAATCACATTGCCTCTTCATACATTGCTAACGAATGAAGAAGTGCAATATATCATTGAACACGATCTACCACAAGAGTTGCAGTGTGAAGAGGTGCGTCCATATTTTGAAATATTGAATCAAAGACGAACAAGCCTTCTTTGTAAAAGCATATTTGACCGTGTTATAGCCGCTGGTATGCTCATTGTATTAAGTCCTGTATTTTTGGTGTTAGCCATCATGATTAAACGAGATAGCGAAGGGGAGGTCTTCTTCCGCCAAACTCGGGTGACGCAATATGGTCGTACCTTTGGTATCTATAAATTTCGTACCATGGTAAAAAATGCGGAATCATTAGGTGCTCAGGTGACATCACAAAATGATATGCGCGTTACAAAGGTAGGCAATATGCTTCGTAGCTGTCGTCTTGATGAATTGCCCTTTGTTATTACCAGCAGGGGTAACAAGTGTTGCAAGTATTGCTTATAAAGATGAAGATCAACTTTTACAAAATGCTAAAAATGTTGATGAAGTGTATATCAATGAGGTTTTACCAGATAAAATGGCTTGGAATTTAAAGAGTATTAAAGAGTTTTCTTTTTTACAAGATATTAAAACGATGATTGATACCGTACTAGCTGTTTTACGTTAAGAGAGGTTCCTATGAGTACATCTATGACAAAGGAAATACAAGAAAAAGAGCTTAGTATGTTGCTATACTTTAAAGAGTTTTGTGACAAACATAATTTGCGCTTTTATCTCTGTGGCGGTGGCCTCATTGGGGCTATACGTCATAATGGTTTTATCCCTTGGGATGATGACTTGGATTTATTTATGCCACGTCCAGATTACGAAAAGTTAGCTGAACTATGGCCTAAGTATGCAGATACAGAACGGTATACCTATTGTCGTACGGATCGGCATCATATCTATCATGATGCAGGTGCTTCTATTAGAGATAATCATACGACATTTATTAATCGCCATAGTATGCATGAAGATATTTGTCATGGTTTAGCTCTTGAAATTATGCCTATTGATGGTTGTGCACCAGGGAAAATTAGCCGTACCTTACAACTTATGTGGGCGATGACCTTTGCACTTTTTAATGCACAACGTTTACCGGATAATAAAGGACCGATGTATCGTGCATTCATTACGTTACCATATATGGCGCTTTGCAGAAAAGCAAATGACCAAATACGATTTCAATACGAGTAAGGAGTGTACTGAACTAATTGGTAGTTTGAAGGGCATGAAGTTGCGTCATCCTCGAGAAGACTTCGAATCTGTTGTATATAAAGACTTTGAAGGTCATCAGATACCTGTTATGAAAGGGTATGAAAGATATTTACGTCTCATTTGGGGCGACTATATGCAATTACCACCAGTAGAACAGCGTGTAGCAAAACATGATGCTGTGTTTGCTGATTTACATACACCTTACAAGGAGTATAGAATTATGCCAAGAACGAAGCTCAACCTTAAGGAGGGCCTATGAAACGAATAGCAGTAATCTTTGCGGGTGGCGTAGGTGCTCGAATGAATAACAGCAAGACGCCAAAACAGTTTCTAGAATGGAACGGTAGACCTATTTTGATTCAAACTTTAGATGTGTTTGAACAAACCGACTCTATTGACGGTATTGTTTTAGCTTGCAAAGCAGAGTGGATTGATCATACTAAAAACCTCATCAAAGAGGCTGGTTTACAAAAAATTGTATCCATTGTTCCAGGTGGAGACAGTGCTTTAGACTCTCAATATAATGGATTGACAGAGGCAAAACGATTATTTCCTAATGAAGAGGTTACCGTGATGGTGTTAGGCCACTTGTGGATAAGGCAACAATAGAGAGAAATATTGAATCTGTAGAAACAAAGGGTTCTGCTATTACGGTTACACCTGCTATTGAAACCGTTATGGTTACAGATAATGGCTCTATAAACCGAATTTTAAATCGTAGTGAATGCCTTATGGCAAAAGCACCTCAAAGCTTTAAACTAGATGATATTCTATCGGTTCATGATAGAGCAAAAGCAGAAGGCATCCATAATTTTATAGATTCTGCATCCATGATGATGCATTATGGATACACCTTGTATCCAGTATTAGGAGAAACAGAAAATATAAAGATTACTACACCATCTGATTATTATATGTTCACAGGTATTATTAAAAACCGTGAATTAGGAGGATTACAAGATGAGTAATTCCGT
>JAWERH010000095.1:0-4106 GCA_032482215.1 Veillonella sp.
ATATTTCCTTTGAAGATGCAGCTTTTGGTAAATCTATGGAAATAGAAGTGCATCGTCATGAAGAATGTGATCACTGTCATGGTACTGGTGGTGAACCAGGATCTCGTGTCGATACTTGTCCAAACTGTCATGGTTCTGGCCAAGAAGCGGTTATTCAAAATACTCCATTTGGACGTATGCAATCCGTTCGCACTTGTTCTCGTTGTCATGGTACTGGTAAAAGCATTGAAAAACCTTGTTCTAAATGCCGTGGTACTGGTGAAATGCTTGCAAAACGCAAGATTTCTATCAAGATTCCAGCTGGCGTAGACAGCGGTTCTCGCTTACGTGTAGCTAATGAAGGGGAACCAGGTATTTTGGGCGGTCCTAAGGGTGACCTTTACGTATATATCTTTGTTCGTCCTCATAAGGAATTTGAACGAAATGGTAATGACGTTATTAGCCGTGTAAATATTAGCTTTGCTCAAGCTGCATTAGGTGCGACTATACAAATATTTGCGTAACCCTAAACAACGAGGGGACCAACATATTGTGGTAACTGTCCAAACGCCTAAGAAGTTGACAGATACTCAACGTGAGTTGTTATTACGCTTTGCAAACGAAAGTAACGAAGATGTAAATAACTTACAAGTGAGCAAAAGTCTCTTTGAAAAAATTAAGGACGTTTTGACTAAATGAACAGCTCATGTGAAGGAATGGTTTGTTCCGTCACATTCCCTATAAAGGAGCATATATGCAGTGGAAAGAAGTATCCATTGTCTGTGAAAGAGTAGCCACCGATGAGGTGACTACTCTTTTTGACGATTATGCAGACAATGGAATTATAGAAGAAGATGTAGAAAATCAACCAAATTTAATTAAATTAACTATGTATGCAGATCCATCATTGGACTCTAATACAATTAAGTCAGACTTAGAAAATCGTCTTACAGAAGCAAATATTAGTGTCACATCCGTTGACACAAATATATTGGATGAATCTACATGGCTTAACTCTTGGCAGCAATATATTGAACCTACAGAAATTCTACCTAATTTGATTATTAAACCTGCTTGGCAAGAATATGATAATGTGGACAATAAAACAATTATAGAAATCGATTCCGATATTTCCTTTGGTACTGGCTCTCATGAGACAACACGTACATGTGCTGAACTATTGAAATCTTATAGTGAATCCATGGATTTTAATCAAGTTACTTGTTTAGATATTGGTACAGGAACGGGTATTCTCTTATTAGTAGCAGCACATTTAGGGATCAAGCATTTGGTTGGGATTGATATTGAGGAATATGCTGCAAATCAAGCTCGTATTAACTGTGAGAATAATCATGTATCTGCAGAGATTATTTGTGGTAATTTGGATAGTGATTTCAATGGTACTGCCCAATTAATTTTAGCTAACTTAACAGTGGATCCACTTAAAATACTACTACCTCAAATTGGTAAAAAACTAGAGGATAAGGGGATTTTAATTATAAGTGGCATTATAGATGATCGGCATGATGAGATTATGCCATATATTGAGGCTAATTGGCATATTATTGAGGAGCGCATTGCAGGGCCTTGGCATACATTTGCGCTAGAAAAGCTATGAAAAAGATTTTTATTCCTACACCATTAGATGAAAGAATAGAATTACCGAAAGATGTGACGCATCATGTACTACATGTATTTCGTCATAATATGGAGAAACCTATTACTGTAACAGGTAGTGATAATCGATGTGGTACATATCAAATTACAGAAGAAATAGATGGCAAAGCTCAAGCAAAACTTATTGAATACGTAGAGTCAAATGTATCTTCTTATCGTACTATCCTTGTTCAATCTTTATTAAAAGGTGAAAAGCTGGAATGGGTTCTACAAAAGGCGACAGAGTTAAATATTGATACAGTCTATCTTGTATCTACCGCTAATTCTGTTGCTAAATATGATGACAAGAAATTACAAACAAAGGCTACTCGTTGGGAGAAAATAATGCTAGAAGCAGCTCAACAATGTGGTCGAAATCAACTGCCAACACTTGTAGTGGGGGAAAAACTTTCACAAGTATTAGAAATAGAATCTGATGCATTAAAATTGGTAGCCTATGAAAATGAAGATGGACATACTATTAAAGATGTTCTTTCACAGGTCAACTCTGATGAGTCAATTACAGACATACTAATTTGTATTGGTCCAGAAGGGGGCTATCAAGAGAACGAAATCAATGCTATTATAGAGAGTGGTGGAAAATCAGTTTCCCTTGGTAATACTATTTTGCGAGCTGAAACGGCTGCTATTGGATCATTAGCGATGATTCGATATGAATTAGAACTATAAATTAAACAAGAATAGAGAGGTGCAATGAAAACCGTTGCGTTTACAACCTTAGGGTGTCGTGTCAATCAATATGATACAGATGCTATGAAAGGTTTATTTTTACAAAATAACTACGAAGCAGTAGACTTCGATGAAAAAGCAGATATCTATGTAATTAATACATGTTCTGTAACGAATATGGGGGAAAAGAAATCCCGTCAATTGATTCGCAAAGCGAAGCGTCAAAATGAAGATGCCTATGTGATTGTAACTGGTTGTTATGCTCAGCTTGATCCAGATGCAATTGCTGCTATCGATGGTGTTAATCTCGTTATCGGTACCAATAACCGGTCAAAAATCGTTGAGCTCGTAGAACAATTGGAATCTACAGAGCGTCAAATCAATGCTGTACGGGATATCATGAACGAATCCAACTTTGAAGAAATGCCATTATATGGTAATGAATCTGATAAAGCTCGTGCTTTCATGAAAATTCAAGAAGGTTGTAATAACTACTGTGCATTTTGTATCATTCCTTATACTCGAGGAAAATTAAAATCTCGTAAAGTTGATGATATTGTACAAGAAGCAAAACGATTAGTAGAACATGGATTCCATGAAATCGTATTAACGGGTATTCATTTGGGGAATTACGGTGTTGAATTGCCAGGTCGCCCTACATTAGCCGATGTAGTCAAAGCTTTATTAGAGATTCCTGATTTATACCGCATTCGTTTCGGGTCCATTGAATCAGTAGAAGTTTCTGATGAGTTAGTAGAATTAATGGCTACTAATAAACGTGTTTGTCCACATTTGCATTTACCGCTACAAGCCGGTTCTGATCATGTATTAAAGTTGATGAAACGCCATTATACATTGCAAGAATATAAAGACTTGATTGCAAGTTTACGTTCTCGTATTAAGGATTTATCAATTACGACAGATATTATTGCAGGTTTCCCGCAAGAAACAGATGAAGACTTTGAAGAAACCTTAAATACAGTTCGTGAAATTGGATTTACCCATATTCATGCCTTCCCATACTCTATTCGTGAAGGCACACCTGCAGCTACTATGCCAGATCAAGTACCAGAAGCTGTAAAGAAAACCCGTGTAGCACTTTTGAATGGGCTTAGCCAATCTGGCTATGAAGCATACGCAAAATCTCGTATTGGTAAGCCTGGTGAGATTCTCATCGAAAAGGAAGAGAATGGATACTACATGGGCTTAACAAATGAGTATGTAAATGGTAAAGTTAAATCTGATGGGACACATAAAATTGGTGATCTCATCGGAGGTACTGTTGTAGGTTTAGAAGATAATTATTTGATTATTGAATAAGGAGTTATAGTATGAGTGACTGCATTTTCTGTAAAATTATCAATGGCGAAATTCCATCTAAAAAAGTGTTAGAAAACGATAAATTCTATGCATTTCATGATATTGAACCAGTGAAAAAAGTACATGTTTTAATTGTACCTAAAAACCATGTTTCCAATATTGCTCATCTTAACGAAAATAATGAAGACTATGTAGAAGGTTTATTGCCATTCGTTCGTGATGTAGCTAAAGAACTTGGTATTTCTAAAGATGGTTATCGTTTGATCTTCAATACTGGTAAAAAAGCAGGTCAAACTGTTTTCCATATGCATGCTCACCTTTTAGGTGGCGAAGAAATGGGCTGGCCAGAAGCTTAATATTAGGTATAATGTATTCTTTTTATAATACTTATTAAAATTCCTATAAAATATACCGGAAAATATTGACAACATCTATACCTATACATATAATATTATATGTGC
>JAWERH010000096.1:0-5340 GCA_032482215.1 Veillonella sp.
GGTCGTTTCTCTGGTGCTACACGTGGTGCATCCATTGGTCACGTATCTCCAGAAGCTGCGGCTGGTGGCACAATCGCTGTTGTTGAAGATGGTGACATTATCAACATCGATATTCCAAACGGTAAATTGGAATTGGCTGTATCTGATGAAGAAATCGCTCGTCGTAAAGCCGCATTGAAACCATTCAAATCCAATGTAACTGGATACCTTAAAAAATACGCTCTTCATGTATCCTCTGCAGCACAAGGTGCTATCGAAGTATTTGAAGACTAATAGTAGATTTTCATTAATACTAACTAGAGGAGATAGAGTACATGCATAAGTTGTATGATTTTATGGAGGCTCGTGAGCGATTAAGCACAATCACGGTGAAAACAAAATTGCTTCAAATAAAATTGCAAAATTAACAGAAGAAGAAAAGGCACGCGGCGTTATTGCCGCGTCTGCCGGCAACCATGCACAAGGTGTAGCGCTTGCTGCAAAACGTCTAGGCATTAAAGCGACAATCGTTATGCCAAAACATACACCTCTCATCAAGGTTAATGCTACAAAACAATATGGTGCCGAAGTCGTTCTACATGGTGAGATTTATGATGAAGCTTACCAAAAAGCGATGGAATTACAACAAGAGCACGGCTATGTGTTCGTCCATCCTTTTGATGACGAAGATGTTATCGAAGGGCAAGGTACAATTGCATTAGAAGTTCTTGAGGAATTGCCTGATGCGGATGTATTGCTAGTTCCTGTTGGTGGTGGCGGTATTGTTTCTGGTATCGCAGCTGCTGCAAAATTAAAAAATCCTAGCATTAAAATTATTGGTGTAGAACCAGAAGGCGCGGCTAGTGCAATAGCTGCGTTAAAAGCAGATCATCCTGTACCACTTAGTGAGGTGGCAACTATCGCAGATGGTACAGCTGTACGTCAAATCGGCGAAACTACATTAAAATATATTAAGAAATACGTAGATGAAATTGTTACTGTCTCTGATTATGAATTGATGGAAGCATTTTTGTTGCTTGTAGAAAAACATAAGTTAGTAGCAGAAAACTCCGGTATTTTACCATTAGCGGGTCTAAAAAAATTAGACTGTAAAGGCAAAAAGGCAGTAGCCATTGTTAGTGGTGGTAATATCGACGTACTTACTATTTCTTCTATGATCAATAAAGGTCTCGTATTGCGTGGTCGTATCTTCACTTTCTCTGTAAACCTTCCAGATAAACCAGGTCAATTGGTTGCTGTATCTGAAATGCTTGCAGATGCGGATGCAAACGTTATTAAACTTGATCATAATCAGTTTAAAAACCTTGACCGCTTCCATGAAGTGGAATTGCAAGTGACTGTAGAAACAAATGGTGAAGAACACATCCAACACATTATTGATACTTTCAAAAATAATGGTTACATTATTAAACGATTAAATTCCAGCGAGATTTTATCTGAATAGCTGGTCGAAAGGGTTCCTATGAGCGCAGAAACAATCAATGGGGCACGCATTGTCCTTGAAACATTGCATCGCCTTGGTGTAACCGACATGTTCGGTTATCCAGGCGGCGCGGTAATTCCAATTTATGATGAAATTTATAGCTTCCCTGAAATTAAACATTATTTTGTTCGTCATGAACAAGGTGCAGCCCATGCAGCAGATGGTTATGCACGCGTATCTGGAAAAGTAGGCGTATGCCTCGCTACGTCCGGTCCTGGTGCAACTAATCTTGTTACAGGTATTATGACTGCTTACATGGATTCTGTACCTATGGTGGCCATTACTGGTCAGGTTGGTCGTCCGTTTATTGGTAAGGATTCCTTCCAAGAAGCAGATATCCAAGGTATTACCATGCCGATTACAAAACATAACTACCTTGTTCAAGATATTCGCGATTTACCTCGCATCATCAAAGAAGCGTATTTTATTGCTAGTACAGGTCGTCCAGGACCTGTTCTTATTGATATTCCTAAGGATGTTCAAACAGAAAAAATATCCATGACAGAATACAATAAATTATATGAAGTACCTATCCATCTTGAAGGGTATGATCCAACCTATAAAGGTCATCAAGGGCAAATTAAGAAAGCGGCTACACTCATTAAAAATGCAAAACGTCCGCTCATCATTGCCGGTGCCGGTGTATTGAAATCTGGCGCTATGGATGAGTTAAAGGAATTGGCAGAAAAGGCTCAAATTCCTGTAACAAATACATTAGTTGGTCTTGGTGGTTTCCCAGGGAACCATGAGCTTGCTCTTGGTATGGTGGGTATGCATGGCTCTGTAGCGGCTAATAATAGTACAGAAGAAGCAGACCTTGTTATTGCAGCCGGTATTCGTTTCCACGACCGCATTACAGGTCATCCAGATTTCTTCTGTAAAAAAGCTAAAATCATTCATATCGATATCGACCCAGCAGAAATTGATAAAAATGTTACTATTAACGTACCAATTGTAGGTGACTTGAAGCGAGTTTTATCTGAAATTAATACGCTTGTAGAACCTACAACTCATGAAGCGTGGATCGGACAAATTCGTGAATGGCAAGCGGAATATCCTATGGTAATTCCTGAATCTAAAGATGGTGTATTACATCCACAATACGTATTATCTGAACTTAACAAGATTGCCAAAGAGGATGCCGTTATTGTAACTGACGTAGGCCAACATCAAATGTGGGCGGCTCAATTCTTAACTCATAAAAAACCTCATACCATTGTTACATCTGGTGGTGCAGGTACCATGGGCTATGGTTTACCAGCTGCAATTGGGGCTCAAGTGGGGGCACCTCATAAACAAGTTATCCTTGTTGTGGGTGATGGTGGATTCCAAATGACCTTCGAAGAGCTCATGATGGTTCGCCAATATAATTTACCAATTAAGATTGTTATCATTAATAATGGTTACCTTGGCATGGTTCGTCAATGGCAACAAATCTTTAATGACCGCCGTTATTCCTATGTAGATTTGGAAGCGAGTCCAGACTTCTTGAAATTGGCAGATGCCTTTGATTTGAAAGCCGCTCGTATCGATAATGTAGAGGATTTCAATAAAGAATTTAAATCTTTCATTACATCTGATGAAAGTATCATCTTGGATTGTCGTGTAGCAAGAGAAGATAATGTATTGCCGATGATTCCAGCTGGCGGTACCGTAAGTGGTATGATGGGCAAGAAAGGGGTGCTATAATGGCGAAAGAACATCAAGTCTTAGTAATTGCAAAAAATACAGCAGGCATTGGTGCACGTATATTGGCACTCTTTAACCGTCGTGGTTTTAATGTTACAAAGATGACATCTGGTATTACAAATAAACCAGGCTACGCTCGTATTACCCTCACCGTTGAGGCAGATGATCGCATCCTAGACCAAATTCAAAAACAAATTTACAAGCTCATTGATGTTGTAAAGGTTAAAGTTTTTGAAGATCATGATGTGGTGTGCCGTGAGTTAATGCTTATCAAGGTAAAAGCAACTGCTGCAACACGCTCTCAAATTGTACAAATTGCCGATGTATATCGTGGCAATGTGCTCGATATTTCTCCTACTTCTATGATTATTGAAGTAATTGGTAGCGTAGAAAAATTACGCGGTTTCATTCAAATTATGGAAACTTATGGTGTCCTTGAAATTGCCAAAACTGGCATTACCGCAATGAGCCGTGGAGAAAAGATTTAGGAGATGGTTGTGTGAGTAGTGAATTACTCCATTATGAAGACGTCAAGTTTCGTCGTGAAGGCCGCGAAATTTTAAAAGGCATTAATTGGCATGTTGAAGAAGGGGAGAATTGGGCCTTATTAGGTCTCAATGGGGCTGGTAAATCGACGATGCTCAGCATGATTCCAGCTTACCAAATTCCTACAACAGGACTATTACGCGTATTTGGTCATGAATTTGGTAAATATGCGCGCTTGGACAATTCCAGTCCACCTTGGATAAACAAGTCGTAGAAGATGTTGTTATTTCTGGTGCCTTTAATAGTATCGGTATCTATCAACAGGTAGAGCCTGAAGTACGTGAACGAGGACTGCAATTATTGTCTGAGTTTGGTTTGTCCTATTTGGAAGGCCATAGATTTCATACATTGTCCGCTGGTGAACAGCGCCGCGTATTATTAGCACGGGCTATTATGGCTAATCCAGATTTGCTCATTCTAGATGAGCCTTGCTCTGGCCTTGATTTGCCTGCTCGCGAGCAATTCTTAAGAACTGTTGAGAATATGGCACGAGAGGAGCATAAGCCTTTTATTTATGTATCTCATCAAATTGAAGAGATTATGCCCAGTATTACACATGTAGCTATTATTAAAGATGGTCTCATTGTGTATAAAGGCAAGAAGCGAGACATCTTGACAGATGAAATTCTAAGCGACGTATTTGGTATTGATGTATCTGTTGTATGGGAGAAAAATCGCCCATGGATTATAGTTAAGTAAGAGCTAAAACTGGGATAATTCATTTTTTCTTAATACAAAAAGGGTACAAATTTAAGTTGTAGATTAGTCTATTTGACTATTCGATAAATTACGATATACACTACAAATCTTGCATTTATTTGTGAGATTGTGTACAGTATATATATTAAATATTCTATTGAATATATATTGGAGGTTGTCTAGTATGGCAGGTAAAATTTTAGGTACTACAGTTTATTATGATGCAGATTGTAATTTGAGCAAATTGGAAGGCAAAAAAATTACAGTTTTAGGTTACGGTTCTCAAGGTCATGCGCATGCATTGAACTTAAAAGAAAATGGTATGGACGTAACAATTGGTCTTCGTGGTGGTTCTTCTAGCTGGAAAGTCGCTGAAGAAGCAGGCCTTACAGTTAAAGAAACTGCAGAAGCAGTTAAAGGTGCTGACATCGTTATGGTATTGATTCCAGACGAATTACAAGCAGACGTATATGCACAAGATATTGCTCCTAACTTGAAACAAGGTGCATACTTGGCATTTGCTCACGGCTTCAACATTCACTTTGGTAAAATCGTACCTCGTGAAGACATCAACGTATTCATGGTAGCTCCTAAAGGCCCTGGTCATTTAGTACGTCGTACATACCAAGAAGGCTCCGGTGTTCCTTGCTTGTACGCAGTAGAAAAAGATCCTTCTGGTGATACTGAAGAAGTTGCATTAGCATGGGCTTCTGGTATCGGTGGTGGCCGTTCCGGTATCTTGGAAACTAACTTCAAATCCGAAACTGAAACTGACCTCTTCGGTGAACAAGCTGTATTGTGCGGCGGTGTTACTGAATTGATCAAAACTGGTTTCGAAGTATTAACAGAAGCTGGTTATGAACCTGTAAACGCTTACTTCGAATGCTTGCATGAAATGAAATTGATCGTAGACCTTATCTACG